>JBDLIK010000130.1:0-8247 GCA_039714895.1 Myxococcota bacterium
GCCGATGCTCGCCGAGATGCCGCCTCCGAGGGCGAGGCCGCGCGCGACCGCGGGGCGGGGAGGCGCGGCACAGCTGCGCTCGCCGTGGATGCACTGCGGCTTGGTGGCTTCCACCACCGCGCCGACGATCATCATGAACCCGCCGGCCAGCAAGACCCCACCCACCGATAGCTCGACCTGCGCGGCGCGCAGGCGGCGGTCTTGGCTGTAGCCGGAGTAGACGGGGAGGCCCCGGGTGTCGCGTTCGGGGAGGTCCTGGGGCGGGACGGCGACTTCGTGCCCTGCATGCACTCCGTCGGCCATCCGCTGCCCGAGGGCCAGCGGGACGTGCCCTGGCCCTGCAATGCCGAGAACAAGTACATCGTGCACTTCCCGGAGACCCGGGAGATCTGGTCCTATGGATCGGGCTACGGGGGCAACGCGCTGCTCGGGAAGAAGTGCTTCGCCCTGCGCATTGCCTCGGCGATGGCGCGCGACGAGGGCTGGCTCGCCGAGCACATGCTGATCCTCAAGATGACCTCTCCCGAAGGCCGCGTCCGCTACGTGTGCGCTGCCTTCCCGAGCGCTTGCGGCAAGACGAACCTCGCCATGCTGGACCCCACCATCGCAGGCTGGAAGGTCGAGACCGTGGGCGACGACATCGCCTGGATGAAGTTCGGCGAGGACGGCCGCCTCTACGCCATCAATCCCGAGGCCGGCTTCTTCGGGGTGGCACCGGGCACGAATACCGACACCAACCCCAACGCCATGGCGACGCTCCACGGCAACTGCCTGTTCACGAACTGCGCCCTCACGCCGGACGGTGACGTCTGGTGGGAAGGAATGACCGAGACCCACCCCCAGGAGCTCACCGACTGGCACGGCAAGCCCTGGCACGCCGGGACCGCCAGGAACGCCGCGCACCCGAACGCCCGCTTCACGGCCCCCGCCAGCCAGTGCCCCAGCATCGCCGAGGAGTGGGAGGATCCCAAGGGCGTCCCCATCAGCGCCATCCTCTTCGGCGGGCGACGCGCGAGCGTGGTGCCCCTGGTGCGCGAGGCGCGGGACTGGCAGCACGGCACCTTCATGGGATCCATCGTGTCGAGCGAGAAGACGGCGGCAGCGGAAGGGAAGGTGGGAGAGCTGCGCTTCGACCCCATGGCCATGCTGCCCTTCTGCGGATACAACATGGCCGACTACTGGGCGCACTGGATGCGCATCGGTCGCAGCAAGGGGGCGGTGCTCCCGCGCCTCTACCACGTGAACTGGTTCCGCAAGAACGACGCCGGCGAGTTCCTGTGGCCGGGCTTCGGCGAGAACAGCCGCGTGCTCAAGTGGATCTTCGAGCGCTGCGAAGGCACCGCCAAGGCCCACGAGACGCCCATCGGGCTGCTGCCCGCCGAGGGCAGCCTCGATCTCAGAGGTCTCGACCTCGACGCTCAGGACCTGGCGGATCTGCTCTCGGTGGACGTGGAAGGCTGGCTCGAGGAGATGCCCCAGGTGCGCGAGCACTACGCGAAGTTCGGAGACCACCTCCCCCAGGAGCTGCGGGGCGAGCTCGACGCTCTCGTCGCGGCCCTCGAGGCCGCCCGCTAGGGGCTCGCACACCCGGGGGAGTCGTGAGGGGGTTCAGCGATCCCGCGTTCCATGGCAACAAGGCCCTCCCCGTCCACCGCTGGGTCCCCTGGATCGCCGGCTTCTCCAGCGGGTTCGCCGGGAACGCTCTCGATCGTCTGAGGGAACCCGGGACGGTGCTCGACCCCTTCTGCGGCGTCGGCACCACCCTGGTGGAGTCCGCCCTGCGCGGACACCGCGCCATCGGCTTCGAGATCAACCCCTGGGCGGCGCTCGCCTCGCGCACCAAGGTGCACGCCGCACAGTTCGAGCCGGCGCGGCTCGACCAGGAGATCCGTCGCTTCGAGGGCTTCCACGCGGACGCACTCACCTCCGGAAGACCACCACACAGTCAGCCCCCGCCGGGCTTCCGCACCCGGGCGCCCTTCTACAGCGAGCCGGTGTTGCGCAAGGTCCTCTTCGTCACCGACTTCATCGAGAGGCTGGCCCGAGAGGAGCCTTTGCTGGCCGACCTCTTCCGGGTGGCCTTCGGGGCCACCCTGGTTTCGTACTCCAATTACTCCTACGAGCCGAGCCTCGGCCGTCGGGTGGCCGCCGGACGTCCGGAGGTGCTGGACTTCGATGTCGGAGCGAGCCTGGCCTCCAAGCTGCGGGAGATGGAGGAGGACGTGCGCTGGCTGCGGGCGAGCCCCGCCGCGCACGCCCCGACGGCCCGGGTCCACCACGCGAGCTTCCTGGACACCCCCGTCGTGCCCGAGTCGGTGGACCTGATCCTCACCTCGCCTCCCTATCTCAACAACTATCACTACAACCGCAACACCCGACCCCACCTCTACTGGCTCGGCTTCGTGGCCCAACCCAGCGAGATGCGAGAGCTCGAGGAGGCGAACTTCGGCAAGTACTGGCAGACGGTCCGCGAGCGGGAGCGGGTGGAGCTCGAGTTCGAGCTGCCCAGCTCGGATCTCGCCGAGCGCCTCCTGGACCTGCGAGCCCGCCATCCCGAGCGCGGCATCTACGGCGGCGGGGGCTGGGCGAACTACGCAACCTGCTACTTCAACGACTGCTGGCGCTTCGCGGCGGGAATGCAGCGTGCCCTGCGTCCCGGCGGCGTCGCCCTCGTGGTGATCGGAAACAGCATCCTGCAGGGTCTGGAGATCGCCACCGACCGCTACCTGGGCCAGATCGCCGAGCGCGTCGGTCTCGAGCTGGCGGACATCCAGGTGCCACGAGCCACCCGGGTGGGAAGCAGCATCATCCGCTCCGGCGTGCGCGCCGGTCGCGCACAGGCTGGGCACGAACTCTACGAAGCGGTCGTGGAGGTTCGGCGGCGCGATTGAGGCGACTCGCCCGGCTCTGGTACGCTGCCCCTCTTTCGGGGGGGTGTCCGGGGAGCTGATGCGCAGCGAGCTTCTAGCATCCCGCCTCATCCCGGCACGAGCGTGGAGAGGCAGAACCCCTCGCTGTGGAACCAGCACTCCGGACCCGGATCGTGGGGCTCCCGGCGCAGGGAGCGCACGGTCTCGTGGCCACCGCGCCCGAAGGCCTCCTCCAGGGACTTCTGGCGTTCGGGGTCCTTCGCGCCGTAGAGGGCGGCGATCCCGAGGGGCTCGGTGAACCGCGCCCGGAACCCTGCCCCCTCCCGGGTCACCAGCAGCAGCCTCCCCCGGTAGTTGCGTAGGTGGCGCGAGATCCGCGTCGGGGGTCGCACGGCCGTCAACGGAAGGGACAGCCGGCCCCCGGGCAGCAGGCGGTCCAGCCACTGGGGTGCCGCGTGGGTGACCCCGCCATCGACGACGATCACGTTCGCGGGCCCCGGATCCACCTCGAGCGCGTCGGCCTCGAACAGCTCGACCGGTCGCACGCGGCGGAGCGCCTTGCGGGCGTGGGCGAAGATGCGGGGATCGATCTCCACGCCGGTGACCACGCCGCCTCGTCCCACGAGCTGCGCGAGGATCGCAGTGGTGTAGCCCGTCGCGCAGCCCAGGTGCACGACGCGATCACCCGGTGCCACGGCGAGGGTCTGGAGGAGCCGGGCAACGAGGCTCGGCTGGCTGTTGTTGAGCAGCCGCGACGGATCGATGGCGATGGCGGCGTCGCAATAGACGCGCGCCGGGTCGGCATCCGGAGACGACGAGTAGCCCTCCGGGGTGTCCAGCAAGAGCCATGGGCCGGGCGGCAGGAAGCGTTCGCGCTCGACCTTCGCGAAGGCCTCCACCAGAGCGTCCGAGTCGAGGGGACCGCTCCGGCGCAGATCGTCGGCGAAGCGTCTTCGGACCTCGGCGAGGCGTCTGGACCGTCGAAGCACGGTGAACAGTGTATCCCGCTCAACCCGGCTGGCCCGATCCGACCCCGCCTTTGCCGAGGCCGTCGGCCTCTGGTAAGCAGGGTGGGGGGGCGAGGGACAGGGAGTGTGCCTTGGCCCGTTACGAGCGGCTCTCGGTCATCGACCGGACCTTTCTCGACCTCGAGTCGTCGAGTCATCCCCAGCACATCGCGGCCACGCTGATCTTCGAGGCAGGCCCGCTGCGCACGAGGGAGGGCGGCGTCGACGCCGAGCGCATCCGCCGCTACATCGCGTCGCGGCTCTACCGCATTCCCCGCTACCGCCAGAAGCTGGCCTGGATTCCCGTAGAGGGTCATCCCGTCTGGGTGGACGACGACACCTTCAGCGTCCACTACCACGTGCGCCACACGAGCCTCCCTGCCCCGGGCGGCGAACGGCAGCTCAAACGCCTGGCGGGGCGCATCATGTCTCAGCAGCTCGATCGCGGAAAGCCGCTCTGGGAGGCCTGGATCGTGGAGGGGCTCACGGGCGATCGCTTCGCCCTGATCACCAAGACCCACCACTGCATGATCGACGGCATCGCCGGGGTGGACCTGATGACCGTGCTGCTCTCGGCGAGTGCCGAGGAGGCCCCCGAAGAGGCGCCCCGCTGGCTTCCCGAGCCCTCTCCCTCGCGGCTTGCGCTCGCGCGTCTGGAAGCGACGCGCCGGCTGCTCTTCCCGCTCCACGGCGTCCGCGGGCTGGCGCGCGCGGCGAGAGATCCCCTGCGGAGCCTCGGGGAAGCTCGAGAGCAGCTCGCAGCCCTGGGCGAGACCCTCAGCGCCGGCCTCTACGCGGCGTCCGAGACCCCCCTCAATCAAGAGCTCGGGCCGCATCGGCGTTTCGACTGGACGAGCTTCGACCTCGCCCAGGTGAAGGCGGTGAAGAACAAGCTCGGCGGCACGGTCAACGACGTGGTGATCGCCATCGTGGCGGGGGCGCTCGGGCGCTTCCTCGAACATCGGGGCATCACCCAGAGCGCCCAGAGCCAGCTCGAGATGCGCGCCATGGTCCCGGTCTCCATCCGTCCCTCGTCCGATCGGGGCGCGGCGGGCAATCAGATCGCCTTGTGGGCCGTGCACCTGCCGGTGGCCGAGCGCAATCCCCACCACCGTCTCTCGGCGGTTCGGGAGGTGACCGCGCGGCTCAAGGAATCCAAGCAGGCGCTCGGGGCATCGGTGCTGGCGGCGGTGAGCGAATGGACGGTCCCCACCCTGCTCTCCCTCGCCACGCGGATGGCCTACCGCTTCCGCGCCTCGAACCTGGTGGTCACCAACGTTCCCGGCCCCCAGCTCCCCCTCTACCTCCTGGGTGCCCGCATGGGCGAGTCGTACCCGATGCTGAACCTGCTGATGAACCACAGCCTGGGCGTGGCGCTGTTCAGCTACCACGGACGGCTCCACTGGGGGTTCATGGCGGACTGGGACCTCGTGCCCGACCTCCACGACTTCGTCGACGCCATCCACGAGTCTTTCGACGAGCTCTGTCGCGCCGCGGGGGTCGAGGCCGGATCGGAGGTCGAAGCGCGAGACGAGCCGCCGCACGTCCGAGCGCTCAGCTAGGAGCTTGGAGCTGGGCGAACTCGTGGAGCACCGCCTGGCGGAACGCAGCCAGGCGTGGGGCCGGGTAGGGGCCGGGGTCGAGCTCGTCGAGCCACACCTCGTCGCGCAGCTCGGCGCGTCCCGTCTCGACGATGCGAAGCCGGCGCCCGCGCACCTGCGGCTCCACGAGGTCACGAGGGAGGACAGCGATCCCGGCCCGCTGCAGCACCAGCTCGAGCACCAGGTCCGTGGTCGCCGCCCAGGCCCGCACGGAGAACCGGGCGGTCGATCCCGGGAAGTGGTGAGCCGTCCAGCGCTCGATCAGCGGATCGCCCTGGTAGTAGTCGACGGTCGGAAGCTCCGCGAGCGCCTCCAGGGAGCTCCGACCGCGCAGTAGCGCTCGGGTGCCCACGAGCACCAGCTCCTGCTCGAAGAGCCGGCTGGAGCGCAGCCGGGCAGCCTGCGGGCTGCGGGGTCTCAGGGAGAACGCGAAGTCCACGCGCCCGGCGAGCAGGCGCTCGCGAATCTCCTCCCGGGATCCGTAGAGCACGCGAACGCGGGTCCGCGGGTGATCGGTCAGGAAGCGGTGGAGCAGACGCGAGAGATGCAGGCGCGAGAAGCCCAGGAACAGCCCCACCCGCACCAGGCCGCGGGCCTCGCGCTCCTCGTTGGCGAGCTCTCGCAAGGTGCGGTCGAGCTGGCCCTGGTACTCCGAGAGGCGAGCCCGCAGCAGCTCCCCCTCGCGGGTCGCCACCAGGCGCCGCCCGGCCCGGTGGAAGAGCTGCACCTCGAGCGAGGCCTCGAGGCCCGACAGGCTCTGGCTCACCGCCGAGCGCGTGAGCCCGAGGCGGCGAGCGGCGCCGGAGACGCCGCCGCTCTCGGCTACGGCGAAGAAGGTCGCGAGCTTGTTGAGGTCGACGTCCCGGAGACTCATCTGTTCAGTTCTACTGGACGAAGACAGTAGACTATTTAACGTTCCTTATCGATAGGGATCCTCCTAGGCTTCCGGGTCGAACCCCGGGAGGACACCTCATGGACTTCGAGGCCCTGCGCGACGCGCTCGCCCGACGAGACCCGGAGGTCCACGCCCTGCTGCTCGGAGAGGAGCTTCGCCAGCAGCGCGGGATCGAGTTGATCCCGTCGGAGAACTACACCGATCCCGAGGTCCTCGCCGCGTTGGGCTCGGTCTTCACGAACAAGTACTCCGAGGGCTATCCCGGACGCCGCTACTACGGCGGCCAGCGCTACACCGACGGCGTGGAGAACCTGGCGCGCGAACGGGCCTGCCGGCTGTTTCGCGCCGAGCACGCCAACGTCCAGCCGCTCTCGGGCTCGCCCATGAATCAGGCGGTCTACCTCGCCTTTCTCGAACCGGGCGATCCGATCCTGGCCATGGATCTCTCCCACGGTGGCCACCTCACCCACGGCGCCCCGGTCTCCCACATGGGCCGGCTGTTCCGCTTTGCCCGCTACCGGACCCGACCCGAGGAGGGCGGGCGGGTGGACTGGGATGAGTTGCGGCGGCTTGCGCGCGAGACGAGGCCCCGGATCGTGCTGTGTGGAACCACCTCCCATCCGCGTCGGGACGACTATGCGTCCTTCCGCGCCGTCGCCGACGAGGTGGGAGCCCTGGCCGTGGCGGACATCTCCCACGTGGGCGGGCTCGTCGCGGGCGGGGTCCTGGAGAACCCCTTCGACCACGGCTTCGACGTCGTCACCACCACGACGCACAAGAGCCTGCGTGGCCCTCGCGGCGGGCTCGTGCTGTGCCGCCGAGAGCTTGCTGCGCGGATCGATCGCTCGGTCTTTCCGGGTCTACAGGGGGGTCCGCACATGAATACGGTCGCTGCCGTGGCCGTTGCCCTCGGCAACGCGCTGCGACCCGAGTTCGCCGTCTACGCGGCCCGGGTGCTTCGCAACGCCAGCGCCCTGGCGGAGCAGCTGACGGAAGCCGGTGCATCCCTCGTCACCGGTGGGACCGACACCCATCTGCTGGTGATGGACACTCAGCGCAGCCACGGCATCGACGGTCGAAGCGCCGAGCGGGTCCTGGACTCGGTGGGCATCACCACCAACAAGCAGATGATTCCGGACGACCCGAACCCGCCCCTGCGTCCGAGCGGGATCCGGCTGGGAACACCGGCCGCCACCACCCGCGGCATGCGCGAGCCCGACATGCAACGCATCGGGCGCTGGATCATGCAGGCGCTGCGCGATCGAGACGATCGCGAACGCCTGCGGGCTCTGCGGGAGGAGGTGTGCGTCTTCTGCTCGAAGTTCCCGGTTCCCGGGCTGGGGGAGCAACCCGAGACGCCGCGGGTGGAGTGAGGGCACGCCGCGTTGGCTGCGAGCGTAGCTCGCAGCCCGACTAAGGGAATCACCCGAGTCGACACCCCCCCATCAGGCGCGCCGCGCGTGGAAAATCCCCCTTCGAAGTTGGCAGCGGAGCGCTGCACTCCCAGCTCCTGACCTCCAGCCATGATACCCTGACGGGGTCTTCTCGTTTGGGGGTCGAGAAGTCGTCCCTGATTCACATGCCTGCTCGCCCCTGGAAGGAGCGACGCGCTCGTGATCGAATGGGCGTTGGTCGGATCCCTCGTTGCCTTCGTCACGGTGGGTCTGCGCCTGGTGCGATCCCCGAGCACGGGACCCACGTCTCTATGGGTGTTCGCGTGGATCGCAGCCTCGGCGGCGGGCGTGCTGCTGATGCTTCAGCCGGAGCTCCCCCGCGCGCGCTATCTCTCCTACCCGCTCGCGACCCTCTCCGCGGGCCTCATGCTGGCGGGCGCCCTGGTGTTCTCCGGGAGGGGTGTTCCCCGTTGGTTGCTC
>JBDLIK010000131.1:0-8235 GCA_039714895.1 Myxococcota bacterium
ATCCTTCGGCCTGCACGGCTACCGGGCCAGCCACCCGGACATGCATGCCATCTTCTTCGCCATGGGTCGCGGGATCCCAGCGGGGCTCGAGGTCGGCGCGGTGGAAGTCGTGGATGTGGCTCCCACCGTCACCCGCCTGCTCGCGCTCGAGCCACCGCGCGACGCCGAAGGCCGCGCGATCCCCGGGATCGGTGGACCCTGAGCCCGCCTCATCCTCCTGCGAAGTCCGCCTCGCTGTGGCGAGCCAGATGCTCGATCCACCACTGCGGGGCCGCGGACATGAGCGTGCCGAGATCCCAGTAGTCCCGCCAGAGCTTGATGCGGCCGTTCTCGATCACGTGGATGGACACGAACGGGAGCGAGACGACCTCTCCCGATGGGAAGTGCCAGTCTTCGGTGTGCTCGGTCACCACGGTGTCTCCCTCCGCCACCATGCGGTGGAGGTGGTGCACGCTTCGCTCCACGGGCTCGAGACCGATGCGCAGGCGCGCGGACACCGCCGCCGGGCCGACGGCCCCCGAGTCCGGGGTGGGCACGTCCTCATAACGTCCGTCCTCGGCGAAGTAGCCGCCCACCTTCTCGAAATCGTGATCGTAGAGGTCCTGCCAGAGCCGCTCGACGAGCCTGCGGTTCTCCTCGGTGGAGCTCATGGGGCTTCCTTTCGGAGTTCGGGGGGAGGGGTACCCGAGACCGAGGTCGCCCAGCAACCCTCTGACCCGCTCGGCGCTGCCGCGCGCGCCCGGATGCTCTAGGGTTCGGGCCGGGCCCATGCCGGGCGTGGAGGCAGCAGTGGCGGAGCGCGGCATCCTCGTCGAGTTCAAGGACTAGCGATCGTTGCGGACGGCGCAGACCTTCGCGGAACTCTCCCAGCGGGCGGGACGTGATGTGGCCGAGGCGGGCCGGCCCGTGGTCTGCGTGCAGGGGCTGGGGTTCGTGGGCGCCGCCATGGCGGTGGCCGTAGCGCGGGCCGGGGCCGAAGCCGGTGAGCTCCGCTACGACGTGATCGGCGTCGATCTGCCCCACGCCTCCGGACAGCGGCGGATCGAAGCACTGAACCGGGGCGAATTTCCCTTCGCAAGCCACGACGAGTCACTGCGTCGGGCCACCCGGCAGGGGTTCGAAGCCGGCAATCTCCTCGCCTGCTCGGACCCCGGCAGCTACGCGCTGGCCTCGGTGGCCGTGGTCGACCTGCCCCTGGACGTGGACTGGGAGGCGGATCCACCTGCGGTGCGCTGGGATGGCTTCCACGCGGGCATCCGTCAGCTGGCCGAGCACCTGGCGCCCGGCGCTCTGGTGGTGCTCGAGACCACCGTCCCGCCCGGGACCACCCAGAAGGTGGTCGCACCGATCTTCGAGGAGGTCCTCGGCGCCCGGGGCCTTCCCGGCGATGCCGTGCACCTCGCGCACTCCTACGAGCGGGTCATGCCGGGCCGGGACTACTACGACTCCATCGTCAACTTCTGGCGGGTCTACTCGGGCCTGGGGGAAGAGGCGGCGGATGCCTGTCAGGTCTTCCTCGCCAGCATCATCAATACCGCAGACTTTCCCCTCGCCCGGGTCGGAAGCCCGACGGCTTCAGAGGTCGGCAAGCTGCTGGAGAACTCGTTCCGCGCCACCACCATCGCGTTCATGGAGGAGTGGGGACGCTTCGCCGAGGTCGCAGGGGTGGATCTCTTCGAGGTCGTCGAGGCCATCCGCCGCCGACCCACCCGCGCCAACATGCGCACCCCGGGCTTCGGCGTGGGCGGCTACTGCCTGACGAAGGATCCCCTCTTCGCTCCGCTGGCGTCCCGGGAGCTCTTCGGGCTCGACTGCGAGTTCCCCTTCTCGTCCCTGGCGGTCGCCACCAACCGCGACATGCCCCGGGTGAGCGTCGATCGGCTCGAGCGCCTGCTCGGCGGACTCGGCGGGCGTCAGCTGCTGCTGCTGGGCATCAGCTACCGACAGGATGTGGGAGACACCCGCTACTCGCCCTCGGAGACCTTCTATCGCGAAGCGATCGCCCGTGGCGCCCGGGTGGTGGCTCACGACCCGCTGGTGAGCTTCTGGGAGGAGCTCGGGATTGCGACACCCGGCGTGTTGCCGCCGGCCGCCGAGATGGATGCGGTGGTATTCGCGGTACCTCATCGGGAGTATCTGGAGCTCGACTTCGAACCCTGGCTGGGCGAGCACCGCCCCCTCATCTTCGATGGTTTCGACGTGCTCTCCCGAGAGCGACGCGAAGCCCTGCGACGGCTGGGCTGCCGGGTGGAGAGCATCGGTCGCGGGGAAGCGCTGTGAGCAAGGCGCTGGTCACGGGCGGTGCTGGCTTCATCGGATATCACCTCTGCTCGCGCCTGGTGGCGTCCGGCCATCAGGTCGACCTGCTGGACGATCTGTCACGCGGTGTGCGCGATCGCGCCCTCGAGACGCTCATCGGCCGCCCGGAGCTCACCGTTCGCGTCGGCGACCTGCGCAGCCCCGAGGCCTTCCGAGGGCTCGACACCGACTACACCCATGTCTTCCATCTCGCCGCGATCATCGGCGTCGCCAACGTGCTCGATCGACCCTACGCAGTGCTCCGCGACAACCTCGAGATGCTGAACCGCATGCTCGACTTCTGCCAGGGACTCGGAAGTCTCGAACGCTTCGTCTTCCCTTCCACCAGCGAAGTCTACGCCGGAACGCTCCAGCACTTCTCCCTCCCGATCCCCACACCGGAGACCACCCCCCTCGCGCTCACCGACCTCTCGCATCCCCGCACCTCCTACATGCTCTCCAAGATCTACGGCGAGGCCCTCTGCCACCAGGCAGGCCTGCCGTTCACGATCATCCGACCCCACAACGTCTACGGCCCACGCATGGGGCTCGCGCACGTGGTCCCCGAGCTCCTCCAGCGCGCCCATCGGGCCGAAGCCGGCAGCGCCCTGCGGGTGTACTCGGTGGACCATCGCCGCACCTTCTGCTTCGTCGACGATGCCGTAGACCAGATCCTGGGGCTCGCGGAGGCAGAGAGCGCCACGAGTGGGACCTTCAACATCGGATCCACCGATGTCGAAACCCGCATCGCCGACCTGGCGGAGCTGGTGGTGCGGGTGGTGGGCCGGAGGCTCACGGTCGAGGCCGCCGAGGAGACCCCGGGCTCCCCGAGCCGCCGCTGCCCGGACATGACCCACACCCTCGCCGTGGTCGGCAGCGGCTCCGAAGTCTCCCTCGAGGAGGGAGTGCGCCGCACCTACCACTGGTATCGCGACCACATCTTCGAAGGTGGAGACGTGAGCGCGTCCTAACCCTTCTCGATCTCCAGGATGTCCCAACCCGAGCCCGAGGTCTCGAGCGCCCGGCTGCGGGCATCGTCCTCGTCCGATCCCTGAACCACGAGCGTGCGCGAGCGCGGACCCCCGGTCTGGCTCACCCGTACGCGGAAGCGGGTGGCCTCCGCCGGGTCGGGCGCGCCGGCCGCGGCCTTCGAGGGCTCCGCGCGAGCGGGCTCCGCGACGTGGGCCAGGAAGGCGTACCAGGCGTTGGAAGCCTGGTGGATTTCGAGGCCGATCCCGCCCTGGGTGACGCTCTGGAACTGCGGCGTGCTCACCCGCTTCCACACCACGCGGGCCTCGAGGTCGATCGAGCCGCGCTGTCGCGTCGGGTTGAGGGCGAGGCGCACCCGATCGCCCGGACGGGCGCGCGCGCGGGTCTGCACGAAGAGGCCGCCCCGGGACACGTTGAGCACCATGCCGGGATGGCGTCCGCTCTCGACCTCGAGCTCGCAGGGCACACGCTTGCGGTAGCGCGAATCACAGACAGCCGTCATCGTGGACCCTCCCGCCTGCCCCTTCGGCCCGACCGACGAAGCCCTTGAGGCCCCGTGCGGCGGCCAACTGGGAGACCTCGACGGATGTCTCAGCCCGCGATGTAGATGATCTTGCCGTCGGACCCGTCGCGCCGCTCGGCCTCTCGCAGATGACGCAGGTGCTCGAGGTGGGCAAAGGTCTCGCTCTCGGCCATCGGACCCCAGCTCCGCTGCCGGAACAGCCGCCGGCTGATGGCCTCGACGCTGGCCGGGCCGAGGTCGCGGCAGATCGCCTTCACGGTCTCGAGGCGCTCGTGGTGATGGCGCTTGATGGCTTCGGTGCGGGCCTTGAGATCATGGAAGGGATGGCCGTGGGCCGGGAGCACCCGCTTCACGCCCTGGATCTCTCCCACCCGGTCGAGGGAGTAGAAGAAGGACTTGAGCGGGTCCGGGGAAGGCGAGATGCCGGAGATGTGTGGCGTGATCGTGGGGAGCACGTGGTCGCCAGCGAGAAAGAGCCCGGTCTCCGGATCGTGGAGGCAGAAGTGATCGGCGGTGTGGCCGGGGGTATGGAGGACGAACCATTCGCGTCCCACCAGCTCCAGCACGTCGCCGTGCTCCACGGACCGGCTGACCCGCGGGAGCCACGAGCCCCGGCCGAGGGCACGCATCAGCATGAAGCGCAGCCGCATCTTGAGGGGCGGCCGAGGGCGCTGGCCGCCCCAGGGTGTGCGTCCGGGCGGGGGGCGCAGCGGTTCGCTCGAGGGAGGCGCTTCGCCCTCGGCGGCCTCGTCGTCCTCCGCCTGGGCCTCCAGATCCTCGGTGGAGGCCTCCGGCGCGGTGTGCAGGGGCCCGAAGGAAAAGGCGCGATGCGCCAGCACGTCGGCCCCGGTCTCGCGGGCGATGCGGGACGCTGAGCCGAAGTGGTCCGGATGGGAGTGGGTCACGATCACCGTGTGGACGTGACGCAGCGCGAGATCGGCCTGGCGCAGCCGGTTCTGCAGGGCCTTCCAGGTAGCAACGCCGGGGAGCCCCGGGTCCACCAGGGCGACGCCACGATCATCCACCAGCGCGTAGCAGTTGACGTGGCCGAGGCCGGGCATGTGGATGGGAAGCTGGAGCCGCAGCACGCCCGGGGCCAGCTCGGTGACCTCCTCCTTGGCGGGCTCCTGCTCCTGTCGACGGGCCATCTTGCCTCCTGGTGACGCGGGCGCTGGACGGGAAGCCTTGACACGAACATAGACAAAAATAGACTGAGGTCTAGCATTAGGCTCGAATCCATCCGCGAGGCCCCGGTGACGACCCAGGCCACCATCCCCCCGCCCCCGTCGCGGCGCGCTCGCAAGAAGGAGCGGACCCGGCTCGAGATCTACCACGCTGCGATGGGCTTGTTCGCCAAGCGGGGCTTCGATGGGGTCACCATCGAGCAGATCTGCGAGGCCGCAGACGTCGCCCGGGGCACCTTCTTCCTGCACTTCCCGTGCAAGGCGGCCCTGCTCTTCGAGTTCAGCCGCTCGCTGGCGGGCGAGCTCCGCGCACGGCTCGCCGAGCCCCGTGCCAGCGCTGCCCGCGAGTTCCGGGACATGGTGGAGCTCGTCTCCGAGCGCTGGCACGAGGATGAGGAGGTGATGCGCGCCATGCTGCGCGAGTTCTTCGCGAGCCGGGAGTCGCTGGCGGCGGCCCGCGACGAGGGACGCGAGCTGCGCGATGCCATCGAGGACATCGTGCAGCGGGGACAACGCC
Source organism: Myxococcota bacterium (assembly GCA_039714895.1). GTDB lineage: Bacteria > Myxococcota_A > UBA9160 > UBA9160 > DASRUS01 > JBDLIK01. The sequence goes on from JBDLIK010000131.1 coordinate 5,513, forward strand.
TCGGCGAGTTCCGGCGCAGCATCGATCCCCGGCTGGCCGCGACCCTCTTCCTCTCCACCTCCTGCGCGATCCTTTCGGGGTCCGGGGCGGGGCGGTCCCTTCGGCCTGCCGCCCGGCGCCGGGTGCGGGAGGGGCTGCTCGACGTTGTCCTCGGCGGACTGCTCGATCCCGAGGGACCGCCGGAAGTCAGGGAGATGGAATGAGCGAGACGCCGGCGAGGATGCGATTCGGTGCGTTCATCGCCCCCTTCCATCCGGTGCACGAGAACCCGAGGCTGGCGCTGCGACGCGACATGGAGCTGGTGCAGTGGCTGGACCAGCTCGGCTACGACGAGGCATGGATCGGCGAGCACCACTCGGCGGGGTACGAGATCATCGCCTCGCCCGAGGTCTTCATTGCGGCGGCTTCCGAGCGCACCCGCACGATCCGGCTGGGCACCGGCGTCTCATCGCTCCCCTACCACCACCCGCTGATGCTCGCCGATCGGATCATGCAGCTCGACCACATGACCGACGGACGCGTCCTGTTCGGAGTGGGGCCGGGGGCGCTGCCCTCGGACGCCTTCATGATGGGGATCGACCCGCTGGAGCAACGCGAGCGGATGGACGAGGCCATCGGCGTGCTGGTGCCCCTGCTGCGCGGGGAGGTGGTGACCCATGAGACCGACTGGTTCCAACTCCGGGAAGCCCGCCTGCAGCTGCGTCCCTACACGCTGCCCCATGTGGAGATGGCTGTGGCGTCGCAGGTCTCGCCGGCCGGCGCCCGGGCGGCAGGCAAGCACGGCATCGGGCTGCTTTCCATCGGAGCCACCAGCACCGGGGGGTTCAACGCCCTGGCGGCCAACTGGCAGATCTGTGCGGAGAAGGCCCAGGAGCACGGCCAGACCGTCGAGCGCAGCAGCTGGCGGCTGGTGGGACCGATCCACGTGGCCGAGAGCCGGGAGCAGGCGAGGCGGGACGTGCGCTTCGGCCTCTCCGACTGGCTTCGCTACTTCCAGGAGGTGGCGGCGCTACCGCTGGCCCCGGGCGGGGACGTGGACGGCGCCATCGATGCGCTCCTCGAGAGCGGGCTGGCGGTGATCGGCGACCCGGACGATGCCACCGCACAGCTCGAGCGCCTGACGGCGCAGTCGGGCGGCTTCGGCTGCTTCCTGTTCATGGCCCACAACTGGGCCGACTGGAGCGCCACCCGGCGAAGCTACGAGCTCTTCGCCCGCTACGTCGCTCCGCGCTTCCAGGATCTCGACAGCGGTCGTCGCGAGAGCATGGAGTGGGCAGCCAAGAACCGTCCCCGCTTCATGGGCGCGGTCACCCGGGCGATCGGCAACGAGCTGCTCAAGCACAACCAGGAGCAGGTCGCGAAGCGCAGCAAGGACTGAGCGGAGCCCGCCCCAGCTACGCGGCGAGGGACTGGGCGACCCGCTGGGTGAGCTTGGGGTCGAGGAGCAGATAGGCGACCCCGGGAAGCCTCGAGCTCTCCAGGTCCAGCCGGATCTGGCAGGCGAGCACGGCGGTCTGCGGCAGCGGGTGCGTGGCCAGCAAGCAGGGCGCCAGGGCTCCCTCGGCGAGCTCCGGGGCGGCGGTCTCGAACTCGCGGCCGAAGGGGCGCGCCAGCGGACGGGCCAGCACCGCCAGGAGGCGTCCCGCCAGATCGAGGTAGCGAGGGACGAGGCTGAGGTCGGGAGCGCCGCTCCCCCGGCCCACCAGGCGCATCACGTCGTGGGGATCCAGGGCCAGCACCGCCACGCCCGAGATGGGCGCGCGCAGGCCCTGGCGCACGCAGGCCAGCATCTCCGAGGAGTCGAAGATGGCGTGCTCCGGAAACTCCGAGAGCGCGCAGACGGTCATCCGTTCGATGCCGAGCCGAACCCCCTCGACGGGCGGGCTGGACTCCACGGCCACGGTGAGCGTTCGGGTCATGGCGGAGAGCACGTCGGGCTCGAGAATCAGGGCCGACTCCTTCCCTGCTCGAGGGCCCTATCGTCGGAAACCCCTCGCTACCGTAGGGTTTTTCGTCCGATCCCCAGCTGCACAGCAGTTGCGCGCGGCCTGCGTCGGGGCTGCCGCCCGCCGGGGGGAGCTCTATCCTTGCTCCGATGCCCGATCGGGACCGGACGACCCCCGAGCTCGAAGACGTGCGAGCCCGGACCCTGGCGGAGCTCGAGCTGCAGCGTGTGGAGCACGAGCTCGACGCGCCCGAGTACGAGCGTCGGGTCGATCTGGCCCGCCGGGCACGCTCCGAGACCGAGCTCGAAGCCCTGCGTCCGACCCCGAGCCTGCCGGCAGCACCTCCGCTCCGGGAGCTCGTCTCTGCGGACGAGGAGCGCGATAGCGTGGTGGCCATCCTGACCGGCGCCAACCGCAAGGGCAGCTGGGAGCCTCCGCAGACCCTCCGGGTCCTGAGCGTGATGGGGGGCGTCAATCTGGACTTCCGCCAGGCCGAGCTGCTCGACGGAGTCACCGAGGTGGAGGTGACGGCGATCATGGGGGGGGTCGACATCATCGTGCCTCCCGGAGCCGACGTGCACTCCAATGGCTTCGCACTCATGGGGGAGTTCACGCACCTCTCCCATCGCTCACCGCACCCGGACTCGCCGGCCCTGCGCATCCGGGGCTTCTCGCTGATGGGCGGAGTCACCGTCAAGGTCAAAAGCTGATAGTGCGGTTGGAACGCCGTTTGATGAGGGTGGACGGGGCTTGCGAAGGGCAGGGGCCGGTCTAGAT
>JBDLIK010000132.1:0-8210 GCA_039714895.1 Myxococcota bacterium
TCCAGCATCACGTGCTCGAGGATGGCGCGGAGCCCACGGGCCCCCGACTTGCGCTCGAGGGACTGGCGGGCCACGGCCCGCAGCGCGCCCTCGGTGAAGCGCAACCGCACGTCGTCGAACTCGAAGAGCTTCTGATACTGCTTCACCAGCGCGTTCTTGGGGCGGGTGAGGATGTCCACCAGGGCGCCCTCGTCCAGCTCTTCCAGGGTGGCCACCACGGGCAGCCTGCCCACAAACTCCGGAATCAACCCGAACTTGAGCAGGTCTTCGGACTGCACCTGGCGGAGCACCTCGCCAAGACGCCGATCGCTCTTCTTCTGGATGTCGGCGCCGAAGCCCATCCCCTTGACCCCGACCCGACGCTGGATGACGTCCTCGAGGCCGCAGAAGGCCCCTCCGCAGATGAACAGGATGTTGGCGGTATCGATCTGGAGGAACTCCTGCTGGGGATGCTTGCGTCCACCCTTGGGAGGGACGCTCGCCATGGTGCCCTCGATGATCTTGAGCAGCGCCTGCTGGACGCCTTCCCCGGACACGTCCCGGGTGATGGAGGGGTTCTCGCTCTTGCGGGCGATCTTGTCGATCTCGTCGATGTAGATGATCCCGCGCTGGGCACGCTCGACATCGTAATTCGCGGCCTGGAGCAGGTTCAGGATGATGTTCTCCACATCCTCGCCGACGTATCCCGCCTCGGTCAGGGTGGTGGCATCGGCGATGGTGAAGGGAACGTCCAGGATCCTGGCCAGCGTCTGGGCCAGCAGGGTCTTGCCCGAGCCCGTCGGGCCGAGAAGCAGGATGTTGGCCTTCTGCAGCTCGACCTCCCCCACGAAGGCCTGGCTGTCCACCCGGCGGTAGTGGTTGTGCACCGCCACGGAGAGGATCTTCTTGGCCTGCTCCTGGCCGATCACGTACTCGTCGAGGATGTCCTTGATCTCCCGGGGCTTCGGAACCCGGGGCTCCTGGGAGGAGGCCTCTTCGCGGCCGTACTCCTCGGCGATGATGTCGTTGCAGAGCTCGATGCACTCGTCGCAGATGTAGACGGTGGGGCCTGCGATGAGCTTCTTCACCTCTCGCTGGCTCTTGCCGCAGAAGGAGCAGGAAAGGTTCGAGTTGTCGTCCCGCTTCTTCATTGTCCCTTGCCTCCCGCACCGCCGCTCGAGGAGGAGACCTCGTGCCGCACCACGACCCGGTCGATGACGCCGTACGCGCAGGCTTCCTCGCCCGACATATAATAATCCCGCTCGGTATCTTTTTCGATCAGTTCCGTCGATTGATGGGTGTGATCCGCAAGAATGCGGTTCATCCTCTCGCGAAGCTTGAGGATCTCTCGGGCCTGCACGTCCACGTCCGAGGCCTGGCCCTGAAAGCCCCCCCAGGGTTGATGAAGCATGATGCGAGAGTTCGGCAACGCTTGCCGCTTGCCTGCCGCTCCGGAAGCGAGCAGCAGCGCACCCATCGAAGCGGCCTGGCCGATGCAGATGGTCACCACGTCCGGACGCACATATTGCATCGTGTCGTGGATCGCGAGGCCAGCGGTCACGGAACCTCCCGGAGAGTTGATGTAGAGCTGGATATCCTTATCGGGATCTTCGGACTCCAGGAAGAGGATCTGGGCGATGATCAGGTTGGCGATGTCGTCGTTGATCTCGCTGCCCAGGAAGACGATGCGATCGCGGAGCAGGCGCGAGTAGATGTCATAGGCTCGCTCGCCGCGATGATCCTGGTCGACGACGATCGGGACTAGCGCCATGGCTTCCGCTCCTCGGGGTCGCTCCTCGCGCCCCGGCACAGGCACCCGGCTCGCGGTGCCTTCCTGAGTATCGCCTTCCGGTCGTCCGCGCGCCGGGGGGGTGAAGGCGCACGCGGCTTCGAGGGGATCGGAGACCGGCAGTGCGCCGGTCCCAAGAGGGCGAGATCCCGCCTAAGTGTCCGTGGTTTCTTCGACTTTAGCTTCGGAGACGAGGAAATCAAGCGCCTGCTCGCGCGCCAGCGAGCCCCGCAGGGCATCGAGCAGACCGCCCTTCTCGTAGGCCTCACGGAGCTTTCGCCGCTCGTCGGCCTTCCCTCCGGCCAGCCGGTCCAGCCGGGCCTCGAGGTCTTCCTCCGCCACCTCGATCTCCCGGGCTCGCACGATGGCGTCCAGGATCAGCTCCTCGCGCACCTCGTGCTCCACCGAAGGCCGCCACTCCTGGCGCCAGCGCCCGAGCTGCTCGTGGAGGGCCTCCTGGGGCACCTGGCCCTCCAGCTCGCGATGGGCGCGCGCCAGCCTGCGGTCGAGAGCCAGGTCCCGCATGCCGGGCGGCAGCTCGAAGGGAGTGCGCTCGATCAGGGCGTCGAGCAGGGTGCGACGCAGCACGCGCTCGGCCTCCTGGGTCCGCGTGCTCTCGAGATCCCGCTGGATGCGTGCGCGCAGGTCGCCCAGGGTCTCGAAGTCCCCCAGGTCCTTGGCGAACTCGTCATCGAGCTCGGGCAGATCCCGGCGGCGCACCGAGTGCACCTGGATCTGGAACACCACCTCCTTGCCTGCGTGGGGTCCGCCGTCGTCCTCCGGCAAGCGGCAGCGCAGCTCGCGCGCCTCGCCGCTGTGCACCCCCACCAGCCCCGCCTCGAAGCCCGGCAGGAAGCGGCCCGAGCCGAGCTCCACATCGACGTTCTCCCCGGCCCCGCCTTCGAGGAGCTCTCCGTCGACGCGGCCCTCGAAGTCCATGGACAGCAGGTGACCTTCCTCGGCCGGCGTGTCCTCCGACTCCTCCACGAGGTCCGCCCGACGCTGCCGGAGCTGCTCGAGCTCCGTTTCCACATCGCCCACGCCCACCTCGACGCGCGGGCGCCGGGCCGGCAGCCCCGTGAGCTCCGGCAGGGTGAACTCGGGCTTCACCTCCACCCGCGCGCGGTAGACGAACGGCGCCCCTGCAGCGGGTGGCTTCGCGTCCACGGTGGGGCGTGAGACCGGCTCGAGGCTGCACTGGCGCAGAGCCTCCTCCAGGCTCTCGTCCACCAGCGTCCGCTCCAGCTCCTCGGCGAGCGAGGCACCGTAGAGCTTCTCCAGCACACCCCGGGGCGCCTTGCCGGGCCGGAATCCCCGGACGCGGGCTCTGCGCGCGAGGTCCCGGTAGGCCTGTGCGAAGCTCGCGTCCACGCGCTCGCGCGGCACCTCGACCTGCAGGGTCCGCGTGACCGCACCTTCCTCTTCCACGGTCACGACGAGGGTCATTTCGCGGCCTCTCCTGTGGTGCGCGGGGTGGGACTCGAACCCACAAGGCCCTCGCGGGCCACCGGGTCCTAAGCCCGGCGCGTAGACCTGTTCCGCCACCCGCGCGCCGGGAGGAGAATACCCTGTAGATTCCTCGCATGCTTCGGGTGACCCAGCTTGCCAGCCTTCGGCTCTCCCGCGAGGACAGTGGCCCTGCTGTCCCTCGGGTTCGTCTCCGTGAAGGTGGCCATGAGCCAGAGCGCTCGGGTCGGTGTGGCGACGGCCCTCGAGCAGATGCGCGCCTACTCGGGATCGCGAACGGAGCTGTTGAGTCACGAGCGCCGGGCCGATGGGAGACGAGGGCCCGTCGATCTGATCTGCTACGTCAGGGCTTGCACGAAGCCGGGCGAGCGCAGCAGCGGCCTCACCCGGACCCTGAGGGCGGCTCGCCCCGGTGGCGCGCCACGAGTGCGAGCAGCCATCCCAGCGTGACAGCGCAGAGGGCGGCGAGCGCCAGGCCCAGCATGCGCCCCGGCGTACGGTACTCGAGCACAAGAGAGTGAGATCCCGCATCGACGGCCACCGCCATCACGAACCCGTCCGCCGGGAGGACCGACACGGGTCGCCCGTCGATGCTCCCGTGCCAGCCTGAGCTCCAGCTCTCAAGCACGCGGACGAACCCCGGCTCCGGCAGGTCCGCGAAAATGAGGATCCGATCGGGGGTGGGTCTTTGGTAGACCAGCCGTGCGTCGGCCGGGCCGAACGCACGCTGCCCCGTGGCGGAAGGGGTCTCGGCCCACTCTGGAAGCAGGAGACCCCCTTCCTGCGCCCTGCCCACACGCAGCGCCGCCCAGATGGCAGCATCGTCTGCGCGCTGCACCTCCCGGGACGGGAAGAAGCGGGCGCGGGGACTCGGGTCGGGGACGCGGTAGACGTACACACCCCCCGCGGATGCGGTCAGCTCCAGGTCGCGCCGCCTCCGGTGGCTCACCAGGAAGCGCGCCCCCAATCTCGCCATCGTGCCGGGACGGAGCGACGATCCTTCGAGTCCTCCGATGGCCCGGAGGGGTCGGCCGTCGAGCAGGCGGGTCGCCAGGTAGGGCCGCGCCAGGGGCAGGGAGTCGAAGAAGCCCAGGCGGTCACGATCCCTCAGCATCCGCACGTAGACCTCTCTCGAGACGGCAACACGCCCGTCGGCGAGCTCTGCGTCCAGGACGGCGGCAAGCGCCGCCGGAAAGGGGGGAGGTTCCGGGTGCGTGCGCAAGAACGCGCGGGCATGGCTTCCGAGATCGACGAGCTGCACAACGATCGCCATCAGTGCCAGCACCCCGAGAGCCATGCGCTTCCGGCGGAGCAGCTCGTGCAGGCCCCAGCCCATCGCGAGCGAGAGCGCGAAGGTGGTGAGGTAGAGCTGGCGTGCCGAGCTGCGCAGGATCACGGCCTCGTGCTCGCGCATCGGAGCTTCTCCCCACTGCATAGCCGTGAGCAGGGCGAGGAGTCCGATCGTCCCAAGGGCGAGCGCTGGCCGTCCCGGAACGAGGCGACGGCGCAGCCGATCCACGCCGAGAGCCGCCGTCGCGCACAGCGGGGCGAGGCCCACATAGCAGACCGTGTTCCAGAAGAGGGCGACGTTCGGGTCGACGAAGGGGCGGCTCGGGCCACCCAGGACCTCGGGCCAGCCATGGGCCCAGGGAGCCACGAAGGCGAGGAGGCGCCAGATCGGAAAGGGCACGGTATGGCGGGGGTCTACCTCCAGCGGGAGGAGGCGAGTGCTCTCCGTGATCAAGTAGAACATCGGGGTCCAGGCGACGAGACCCAGACCCACCCCCAGCAGAAGGGCGACGAAGACCGACAGGGGCCGACGGTTGATGGCGGCATAGACGAAGACTGCGGCGAGTGCGTAGGCCGGAGTCTGCGGATGCCCCGCCATCACCGTCGCGGCCGTCGCCAGAGCCAACACCCAGTGCCAACGAAGGGTCGATCGCGACCCCGGCCCGAACGCGCGTTCCGTCAGCCACAGCAACAGCGGCAGCGCGGGATAGGCCTCCAGCACCGGAAGATGTCCAGCCATCACCCTGGCGGCGTAGTACCCCGCGCAAGCGAACGTCCAGCCCGCCATCGACGCTGCGATCCTTCCCATCCCGAGCGAGCGACCAAAGAGGTAGGTGAAGCTGGCGGCCAGACTGGCCGAGGCGACCACCGCGAGCCCATAGGCCCGAGCCGGCTCGAAGGGGTACAGGAGCAGTCGGCTCGGGATCCAGGGAGCGCTCTGGAGGTTGGCGAGGAAGGGGCTGCCCAGGAGCTCGCGGGTGTACCAGGCGGGAAGCACTCCCTGTGCGAGCCACTCCCTCACGTACTCCAGGCGGCCCTGGTGGAGCTGGCCGAAATCGAGACCGATCAGGATCTCGCCGGCGAACAGCCCCGGTGGCACGAAGACCAAGACGACCGCCACGAGCATGGCCCCGGCCGGGCCGATCTCGTGGAGTCGATTGCGCAGCCCCTCCCCGGCAGAGCTCCCCTGCCGGAGATGACTAGACTTCTCCAACCCTACGACCCTTCATGAAGCGGTCGAGGCCTGCGCGGAATGACTCGCCAGGCCGGCGGATCGCCTCGGGTTTCTCGGTCCCCAAGGTGGTGAGCGCGGTAGGGCTCGAACCTACGACCTAGGGATTAAGAGTCCCTTGCTCTACCAACTGAGCTACGCGCCCACGCGGAGAACCGCGATCCCACCAGGCGCGGACAGTAGAAACCCGCTCACTCCCTCGCAACCGTCTCCCTCGCAGCCCCGGCGGGACCCGCCGGCCCGAAGCCCCCGCCGCCGGGGGTCTCGATCACGAGCTGATCGCCGGCTTCGACTCCGAGGGTGATCCGGCCCGGAAGCTCGAGCTCGGTCCCGTCCCGCCGCTGCAGCCGGTTGCGTCCGCGGGCTCCGGGCTGCCCGCCGGCGAGGCCGAAGGGCGCTCGCACCCGCCGCTCGCTGAGCAGCGAGACCGTCACCGGGGCCAGGAACTCGTACTGGCGGATCAGCCCGTCGCCCCCCGGCTGGCGGCCCCGGCCGCCGGAGCCGGCGCGCAGGGCGAAGCGCCGCAGGCGCACCGGGTAGCGCGTCTCCAGCACCTCGGCATCGGTGATGCGCGTGTTGGTCATGTGGCAGTGGACCCCCGACGCTCCGGGAAAGTCCGGACCCGCCCCGGCCCCTCCGCCCAGGGTCTCGTAGTAACCGAAGCGCTCGGTTCCGAAGGCGACGTTGTTCATCGTGCCCTGGCTTGCCGCGGCGCGGCCCAGGGCGCCGAGCAGGACGTCGACGATGCGTTGGGAGGTCTCGACGTTGCCTCCGACCACGGCGGAACCCCGGGGCGGGTCCAGCAGGGACCCGGCGGGAATCTCGATGCGCACCGGGATCAGGCAACCGCCGTTCAGGGGAATGCGTTCCGCCACCAGGGCCCGCAGCACATAGAGGACCGCCGCCTGGACCACGGCGCGGGGCGCGTTCAGGTTTCCCTCCACCGCCGCCCCGGTCCCCGTGAAGTCCACCAGCATGCGCTCGCCCTCCACGACGATCCGGACCACCACCGGGGTGTCGTCGTCGAGCGCGTCCTCGAAGCGGTGCTCGCCGTCGGCCAGCCGGCCGATCTCCCGGGCGACCTTCGCCGCGGCCGCCTGCTGGAGCTGGGCCATGGTGACGGCGAGCGTCTCGAGCCCCTGCTCGATCACCCAGGCCTCCAGCAGCCGCTCGCCGGCGCGGTTGGCCGCGAGCATGGCCTCGAGGTCGGCCAGGTTGTCGTCGGGGTTGCGGGCGGGGTACGGGGACGAAGCCAGCGCAGCGCGCAGCTGCGCCTCGTCGAGCCGGCCGTCGTGCACCAGGCGGAAGGGAGCCAGCACCACGCCTTCTTCCTCCAGGCGCCGCGAGTCTGCCGGCATCGAGCCGGGCGTGCGCCCGCCGATGTCCGCGTGATGCCCCCGGGAGGCCACGAAGAAGCGCGGCGGGGAGTCCTCCCATGCAAAGACCGGCGACACCGCCGTCACGTCCGGCAGATGGGAGCCGCCCTCGAAGGGGTCGTTGGTGACCACCACCTCGCCCGGCTGCAGCTGCGGAAACCGGGCGCGGACGGCGCGGACGGTCTCGCCCATGGCGCCGAGGTGGACCGGAATGTGCGGGGCGTTGGCGACCAGACCCCCCTCGGCGTCGAAGACCGCGCACGAGTAGTCGAGGCGCTCCTTGATGTTCGTGGAGACGGAGGTGTGGCGCAGCACGGTCCCCATCTGCTCGGCGATGGACATGAAGCGATTGCCGAATACCTCCAGCCGGACCGGGTCGGGGCGGGACAGGTCCGAGGCCGCCGGACGCCGGGGCCCGCCCTCGTCCTGGAGCACCAGCACCGCCCTTGCGTCGACCCGGGCCCGGAAGTGCGGGTCGATCACGACCGTGCCGGCGCCCTCCAGAACGACGGCGGGCCCGCGCAGCTCGCAGCCCGGCGCGAGGCTCTCGCGATCGTAGACGGGCGCCTCGATCCTCCCGAGCTCGGGGAACCAGACGCGCTCGCGGCGGCGCGGGACCGGAGCGCTGGCCGTCCCGAGCGCCTCCGGGGAGGTCCCCGGCCCCGCGCCGGGCGCGAGCGCCTCGCCGGACGCGAGCGCACGGGCGCGCACCCGGGCGGTGACGATCTCCACGGGGCGTCCTTCGCGGAGATAGCCGAAGCGCCCTTCGTGCTCGTGCGCAAAGGCCCGGCCGAAGTCTCCGTCCGGCGGCTCGGCGATGGCCAGGGGAGCCTCGGTGCCCCGGTAGCGGAGGTCCAGCCGGCGCTCGATGCGGATGCCCGAGGCCGGAGCCCCCGCCTCCACCAGGACCCCCCGGGCCTGCTCCTCGAGCTCGCGGAGAATGCTCTCCACCGCCGCCGGCGCGCGGCCCGCAGCACCGGGCCGGGCGCGGGCCGCGTCGCGCTGGCGATCGCAGCTCTCCTCGGCAAGCCCGATGCCGTAGGCCGAGAGCAGACCCGCCAGAGGGTGCAGCAGCACG
>JBDLIK010000133.1:0-8161 GCA_039714895.1 Myxococcota bacterium
GCGGCGAACCGCCGCCGGAGCCCGTGGGGCGGTCACCAGTGCCGGCAGCGGGTCGGGGGTCAACAGGTGAAGGTCGGTGGCGAGGACGAGGACGCTCTCGCGGGTCGCCGCCTCGAGGGCCCCCACCACACCGCGCAGCGCGCAGGCGGGACCGGAAGGATCGGGTACGCGCTGACCCACTGTCCCGGGCGGCGGTTCCCCGCCCACCAGCAGCACCTCCTCGACGAGGCTGGCGAGCAGGTCCGCCAGCCGAGTGGCCAGCGTCTGGCCGGCGAGCTCGAGCCTCGCCTTGTCGCGCCCCATCCGACGCGAGCCGCCCCCCACCAGAAGGGCCGCCGAGACGTTGGCCAGCCGGCCCTCCTCCTGCGGGGACCCGGCGGTCAGAGCCCCGACTCCGCCTCGGAGAAGAAGTCCTCGTCGAGGACCTGGACGCGGACTCGGGAGCCAGCGCGGAGCTGCGTCGCTTCGGCCGGGAAAACCAGGAGCCCGCTGGCCCGGGTCATCGAGGCGAGCACCCCGGAGCTCTGGTTGCCCGTGGGGATGGCTCGGATCCCACCCTGGGTGGCGCGCAGGAGACCCACCCTCACGAAGTGCGCTCGGCCGGCGCTCTTCGTGAGGGGCTCCTCGAGTACGGCCTCGATGCTGGGACGGAACACGTTCGTGTGTCCCATCATCTTGAGGAGAGCCGGCCGGACGAACTGCTCGAAGGTCACCATGGCCGAGACCGGATTGCCGGGCAGGCCGAACACCAGCGGCCCGCGGTCCTCGTCGACGCGGCCGAAGGCCAGCGGAAAGCCGGGCTTCATCAGGACGCCCCAGAAGATCAGGCGGCAACCGAGCTTCTCGAGCACCCCCCGCACGAAGTCGCGGTCCCCCACCGAAACGCCGGCGGAGCTCACCAGCACCTCGCAGCGCAGGCCTCCGCGCAGGTGCCGCTCGATCTCCTCGGGGTGGTCGCGGGCGATCCCCAGGTAGAGGGGCAGAGCGCCGAGCTCGCGGCACTGGGCAGCCAGGGTGTACGAGTTGGAGGAGACGATGCGGCCGCCGTCCACCGGGCGGTCGGGCTCCACGAGCTCGTCGCCCCCGGAGGCGATCGCCACCCGCGGCCGCTGATGGACGGAGACGACGCTGCGCCCGAGGGCGGAGAGCATCCCCAGATGGGCCGATCGTAGACGGACGCCGGGCTGGAGCACCGCGTCTCCTGCGCGCACGTCCTCGCCGGCCGGGCGGACGTGGTCTCCGACGCGGGCCGCCAGCCCGACCCGGACGCAGTCGGACGCCCGCTCGGTGTCCTCCTGGCGCACCACGGCATCCGCGCCGGGAGGAAGTGCGGCTCCGGTGAAGATGCGCGCGGCCTCCCCGGGTGCGAGGTCGCGCTCGGCGCGCCCGCCCGCCGCGACCTCGAAGGCCACCGCGAGCGTCACCGGGGCGTCGGCGCGAGCTTCCGCCAGGTCCGCAGCACGGACCGCGTAGCCGTCCATCGCCGAGCAGTCCGCCGGAGGCAGGGTCCGGTCCGAGCGCACGGGCTCAGCGAGAACGCGCCCGAGCGCCTCGGTCGCCGCCACGGTCTCGGGGGCAAGCACCGGGGTTGCCTCGAGCACGAGGCGCTGGGCCTCCCCCACCTGGAGACTCGTCCGCATGGGTCCGGGGACGGTACCGAAGCTGCCGTGCGGCGCGCACGGTGGAGCCGATCTGCTATTGATCTGCACAAATTTTGGGCAACCCCCCTTGGCCCCGGGCTAGGAGCCCTCGCCCGATGGACGCATCCGCTGAAGCTTCCGCCATCCATCCGATCTCCCTGTCGCATCGCCGGCTCGAGAACAATCTCGTGGCAGCCCCGATGGCGGGGGTCTCCAACCTCCCGTTCCGGCTCATCGCCCGGGAGGCCGGCGCCGCGCTCACCTTCACGGAGACCGTGAGCGCCAAGGGGTTGGTGATGGGGGGACCGCGGACCCGACGACTGCTGCGCAGCTCGACCCGGGAGGAGCCGGTGGCCTTCCAGCTCTTCGGATCGGAGCCGGAGATCCTGGCGGCTGCCTGTCGCATCCTGGAGACCGAGGAAGGCGCCACATGGGTGGATCTCAACATGGGTTGCCCGGTGCGGAAGTTCATCCGCAACCGAGCTGGATCGGCGCTCATGCGCGATCCAGCGGACGCCGCCCGGATCGTGGCGGCCATGCGCCGGAGCTTCTCGGGGACGCTCTCGGTCAAGATGCGTTCGGGCTGGGACGAGGCCTCCCGCAATGCGCCAGAGCTGGCCCGACGCTGCGTGGCGGAAGGCGCCGAGATGATCTCCGTCCACGGTCGCACACGGGCCCAGCAGTATACGGGCAAGGCCGACCGCGAGATCATCCGTCGGGTCGTCGAGAGCGTGCCGGAGACGCCCGTCCTGGCCAACGGCGACGTGACCCGGCCGGAGGACGTCTTCTCCATCCTGCGCGAGACCGGAGCTGCTGGCGTGATGGTCGGCCGCGGCTGTCTCGGCAACCCGTGGATCTTTGAACACGCGCTGGCCCAGGCCGCGGGACTCTCATGGCGATCGCCGAACCCCCTGGAGCGCTGGCGCACGGTGGAACGCCACATCGACCTGATGCGCGCCTGCTTCACGGACGAGGCGAGCCGCGCGCACAATCTCAAGAAGTATCTGACGGCGTACTCGAAGGGCCTGCCCGGGGCGAGCGAGTTCCGCCTGCGCGTGAACCGCTCCGAGAGCGAGGATGAGCTCCTCGAGACCACGGGACGCTTCTTCCAGGAGCTGCGGGACGCCGCCTGAGGCGGATCCTCACGGGAGGTCGAACGCGGGTGGCGAGAGACCTGCGCACGGTGCTCGACGCGCTCCCCGACGGCGTCATGATCCTCGACCGGGCGGGGCGGGTGGAGCGGGTGAACGCCGAGGGCTGCCGCATCTTGCAGAGCTCCGCCGACGCCCTCTGCAGCCTTCCCGTGGAACGCCTGCTGGGTCCCCAGCACGCGCTCTCCCGGCTGGTGCGGGCTGCCATCGACGAGGGTCGCTCCACCCGAGAGGCCGAGCTGCGCGTGGAGCGCCGGTTGGACGGTGACCTGGTGGTGGACCTGGCGGTCTCCCCTCTGTCCGAACCCGACGGGAGCCTGGACGGTGCGGTGGTCGTGCTCCGCGATCGCACACTCCAGCGGACTCTGCAGTCCCAGGTGGCGGGGCGCGAGCGGTTGGACGCCTTCGGGCGCGTGGCCGCGGGGCTGGCCCACGAGATCAAGAACCCGCTGGGCGGGATTCGCGGAGCCGCGGAATTGCTGGGCCTGCGGGCCGAAGACCCGAAGGACCGACAGGCTGCCGAGCTGGTGGGACGCGAGGTCCGCCGCATTGCGAGCCTGGTGGACGACTTCACGATCTTCGCGGAACGCGAGGCCCTGCGGCTCGAGGAGACCAACGTCCACCGGGTGCTCGACGTCGTGCTCGACCTGCTGGCGGCCGACCCCATCGGCGCAGGCATCCGCCTCACGCGGCACTACGATCCCTCGCTTCCAGAGCTGTTGGCCGACCCCGACCGGCTCACCCAGATCTTCCTCAACCTGGCGCGCAATGCGCTCCAGGCCATGGCTCCCTCAGGCGGGGGTACGCTCACCATCCGCACCGGGATGCGCCTCGACCAGCGCCTGGCCACGGAAGCGGGCGCTCGCCTGCCCAGCCTGGCGGTGGAGATGCAGGACACGGGCGGGGGAATCGCGCCCGAGCTCCTGGAGCAGGTGCGCACACCCTTCTTCACCACCCGGGCAGAGGGCACGGGACTCGGCCTCGCGGTGGCGGAGTACTGGACCACACGCCACGGGGGCACGCTCGGGATCGAGAGCGCGCCGGGGGAGGGCACGACCGTGCGCGTCGTGCTGCCCATGAGGAGGAAGCGATGAGTGAACGCGCCCGCATCCTCGTCGCCGACGACGAGCCGGGCATCCGCTTCGTGCTCCGCGAGGCCCTGGAGGCCGTCGGCTGCCAGGTCGCCGAGGCCGACTCGGGGGACGCTGCCCGCAAAGCCCTGGCCGGAGCTTCCTACGACGTTGCCTTCCTCGACATCCGGATGCCGGGTCCTTCTGGGCTGGAGCTGCTCGACGAGATCCGTGCCCTCGGGGTCGGTGCCCCGGCCGTGGTGATCATCACGGCGCAGAACACCTTCGAGAACGCCGTCGAGGCGATGAAGCGCGGTGCCTTCGACTATCTCGTCAAGCCCTTCGGTGTGAGCGAGACCCAGGTGGTGGTGGACAAGGCCCTCCGAGCGCGGGCCCTCGAGCGTGAGGTTCGAGAGCTCCGGCGCGATGCAGGAGAGCGGACCGTGTCCGGCCAGCGCCTGGTGGGTGTGAGCCCGGCGCTGCTCGCGGTCTTCAAGACGATCGGACGCGTAGCGGGCAGCGACGTGCCGGTTCTCATCACGGGCGAGAGCGGGACGGGGAAGGAGGTGGCCGCCCGGGCGATCCACGCGGCGAGCCGACGCGGCGAGGGCCCCTTCGTGGCGCTCAACTCGGCCGCGATTCCCCGGGAGCTGCTGGAGAGCGAGCTCTTCGGCCACGAGCGGGGCGCCTTCACCGGGGCGGTGGAATCCCGCCTCGGTCGCTTCCGGGAGGCCGCCGGGGGCACGCTCTTCCTGGACGAGATCGGCGACATGCCCATCGAGCTGCAGGCGAAGCTGCTGCGGGTGCTGCAGAGCGGCGAGGTCACGCCCGTCGGGGGGCGTCGCACCGAGAGCGTCGATGTGCGGGTCATGGCGGCGACCCACCGCCACGTGGACGAAGAGGTGGAGGCCGGACGCTTCCGGGAGGATCTCCTCTATCGGCTGCGGGTGGTCCCGATCCACATTCCGCCGCTCCGGGAGCGACTCGAGGACATTCCGGTGCTGACCGAGCACTTCCTGGCCCGCTACAGCCAGGAGCTCGGGCTTTCGCCGCGCTACCTCTCCGACCCGACCCTGGAGCGACTGCTCGCGCACGGCTGGCCCGGGAACGTCCGCGAGCTCGAGAACGCCATCAAGCGCGCGCTCGTTCTGTCGAACTCGGACGTTCTCTCCCCGGACGACTTCTCGTTCCTCGAGAGTCCGACCCGAAGCGAGCGCCCCGGCCTGGAGAGCGTGATGGCCGAGCTCGCCCGGGAAGCCCTGGCGGAGGGCGATCCCGGGGATCTGCACCACCGGCTTCTCTCCCGCGCAGAGCGGCCGCTCCTCGAGGCGGTGCTCGCTCACACCGGCGGCAACCAGATCCGCGCGGCTGCGCTGTTGGGCATCAACCGCAACACCCTGCGCAAGAAGATCGTCGAGCTCGAGCTCGCCGTGCCGGGTCGTTCGTGACCGAGCGGGCGCCGAGCCGAGCCCCGGTGACCGCGGGCGCGGCGACGCCCGTCCTGGGTCTCCACGTCCTCGCGGACGACGACCCGCGCTGGGCCCTGGATCCGGTGGCTCAGGCCCGCGCCGCCTGCCTGGGTGGGACCCAGGTGGTACAGCTGCGCGCCAAGCACGCCACGGACCGGCAGGTGCTGGCCTGGGCGGCGGCGATTCGCGCGATCACCCGTCGGTACCGGGTGGTGTTCTTCATGAACGATCGCTTCGACCTGGCGCTGGCGGCCGGTGCCGACGGCGTGCACCTGGGCCAGGACGACCTTCCGCCGGGACGGCTGCCCCAGCGGGCGCGACGTCGGCTGCGAGTGGGACTCTCGACCCACAGCACCGAGCAGGTGCGGGCCGCCTGCGCCCAGGAGGTGGACTACGTGGCCTACGGGCCCATCTTCGCGACCCCCACCCAGGAGAAGGCCGGGGAGGGGCGCGGGCTCGAGGCACTCTCAGAGGCGGCTCGCCTGGCGGCCCCCCTGCCCCTGGTGGCCATCGGAGGAATCGACGCCGAGCGCGCGCGCCGGGTCGTGGAGGCCGGCGCGGCCGGCCTGGCGGTGATCTCGGCGGTGGCGGCGGCTCCGGACCCGGTGGCAGCCACCCGCGCCCTGGCGCGATGGTTCGCGGCGGGCGCCGACCGTTGAGCGAGATCAGCTCGCGACTCGTGGCCGCGCTCGGCCTGCTGGTCATGGTGGCGCTGGCCTGGCTCTGCTCCACCGATCGAAGCCGGTTCCCGCTGCGGGTGGTGGTCTGGGGGCTCGGCCTTCAGCTGTTGCTCGGCATCCTGCTGCTGCGCACCGGGGTGGGCCGGGGCTTCTTCGTCGCGATGAACTCAGGCGTGGCGGGACTGCTGGGTTTCGCGCGAGATGGGGCCCGCTTCGTCTTCGGCCCCCTCCTCGACCTTGGACCCTCCTTCGCCCTCGTCGTGCTCCCCGTCATCGTGTTCATGGGAGCGCTCTTCTCCGTCCTCTATCACCTCGGCCTCGTTCAACGACTGGTCACCGCCCTCGCGCGGGGGCTCTCCCGCACGCTGGGGATTTCCGGAGCGGAGAGTCTGGCGGCGGTGGCGAACGTCTTCGTGGGCATGGCCGAGGCTCCTCTGCTCATCCGCCCCTATCTCGAGCGCATGACCCGCTCGGAGCTGTTCACGGTGATGAACACGGGCATGGCCACGGTGGCGGGCTCGGTGCTGCTGGCCTACGTGGAGATGCTGGGCGGCGGAGACTTCGCGGGCCACCTGGTCACCGCGAGTCTGCTCTCGGCTCCCGCGGGCATCCTGATCGCCAAGGTGATCGTCCCCGAGACGCAGACGCCCGAGACCACCTCGGGTGCCGGTGGAATGGTCGGGGTCGAGAGCGTCAACGTGATCGACGCGGCTTCCATGGGAGCCCTGGCGGGGCTCCGCATCGCCGCCTACGTGGGCGCTCTGCTCGTGGCGTTCGTGGCGCTCATCGCGCTGCTCAACGCCGGCGTGGGAGCCACGGGGTCGCTGTTCGGGGCCCCGGAGCTCACCATCGAACGCATCCTCGGGGTGATGCTGGCGCCGCTGGCATGGCTGATGGGCATCCCCTGGAGCGACGCCACGCAGGTAGGCTCCCTCCTCGGGGTGAAGACCGTCCTGAACGAGTTCATCGCCTACGCGGATCTCGGTACCCTGCTGCGCAGCGGGGCGATCGCCGAGCGATCGGGCGTCATCGCTTCCTACGCGCTGTGTGGCTTCGCGAACTTCGGCTCCCTCGCCATTCTGCTCGGAGCGATCGGGAGCATGGCGCCGAGCCGACGCGGGGACGTGGCGCGGCTGGGCCTGCGCTCGATCCTGGGCGGCACCTTGGCCACCCTGATGACCGGCTGCCTGGCGGGCATGCTCCTGTAACCCTGGAAGATCTCCGGCCGAATCCCCCCGCAGCCCTCAGATCTCGGTGAAGCGGAGCCGCCGGAGCAGGAAGACGGAGACGGCGGCGAAGGCCAGGTTGGGAAGCCAGAGAGCCGGGGCCGCCGCCACCAGGCCTTCCTCCGCGAGAAACTCCCCGAACGAGAGCAGGGTGTAGTAGGAGAAGACGAGGACCACGCAGACCAGGACACCGTAGGAGCGGGCCCCCCGGGTGCGTCGAACTCCGAGGGGCACCCCGATCAGTGCGAACCAGATGGGGGCCACGGGGATCGCCAACCGACGCTGGAGCTGCAGGTCGTACTTGATCCTCCGGTTGTACTTCACGTTCTCGGGCGCTTGTCCGTGGGTGTCGAAGTAGCGAAGGATCTCGCGAATCCGCGCCACCGACATCTCCCGCGGTCGGATGTGCCTCTCGCCCTCCAGCAGGTCGCTCGCATCGATCCCGTAGTCGAGGCTCGCGAAGGAGAGCTGACGATAGCGCTCGTCGTGGTCGCCCCCCGGGTCGAAGTGGATCGAACCGTTCTCGAGCACCAGGTGGATCTCGCCCTTCTCCTCGTCGAACAGGAAGTGTCCTCGCTCAGCGAAGACGCTGTAGGGGCGCTCCGCTTCCGAGCGGTCCACGATCATCACGCCGACCAGCTCGTCCTCCTCACCCCGCGATTCTACATGCAGCAGTCGCGTGCCTTCGGAGTCGAGCTTGTTGAACCGGCCCGGCTCCACCAGGGCACCCCGGGACGCGATCGTGTTGAGAACGCTCCGCAGCTGGCGGCGGGCCCGCGGCTCGACATCCACCACGAGGTAGCCGGTGAGCAGGCTGACGCAGACCCCGAGGGCGAGGGCAGGAGCGACCAGGCCGCGCACCCCCACGCCGCATGCGCGCATGGCCGTCACTTCCGAGTCGGCGGAGAGCCTGCCGAAGGCCACC
>JBDLIK010000134.1:0-8155 GCA_039714895.1 Myxococcota bacterium
CGGGGCTCTGGCGGTGTCGGGCTTTGCGGGGGTCGTCTTCGCGTCCGCCCGGGAGCTCCGCCGGCTCCCGCCGGTCGAAGAGCTCCGGGCCGGGGACCCTCCGCAGCGCTCGGCCGCCTCCCGATAGTCGCCCGTGATAGCATCGGCGCCTAGGAGGGACTCCCCATGCCGCTTCACTGGTCTCACGCCGTGCTCTACGTTCGCGACCTCGAGGCGATGCTCGACTTCTACACCCAGGTGCTGGGCTTCGAGGTGACCGACCGCGGCGCCCTGGGGCCCGACGGAACCGGAATCATCTTTCTGAGCCAGCTGCCCCAGGAGCATCACCAGCTCGCCTTCGTCGCCAGGCCCACGGGCGAGGAGCGAGAGAGCAGCTTCGATCACCTGGCCTTCCGGGTGGAGAGCCTGGGCGAGCTGCGGGAGCTCTCCGAGCGTCTGCGCAAGGACGGGCGGGTCGAGCAGATCGCCCCCATCACCCACGGCAACACCTGGTCCTTCTACTTCCGCGATCTCGAGGGCAACGGCCTCGAGGTCTTCTGTGAGACTCCGTGGCACGTGCAGCAGCCCCAGCTGCGGGGCTGGGACCCCTCCCAGAGCGACGAAGAGCTCCTCGAGTGGACCCGGGGTGAGTTCCAGAACGAAGCCGGGTTCGGATCCCTCGAGGATTACCGAGCGGCGCGCGAGCGGGCACTCGAGAAGGGGTAGAGGGCTCTACGCGCTCTGTCCCTTCCGGGCCTGCTCCACGGTCTCCGCGATCACCCGGCGCAGCCGGGCGGGGTCCAGCGGCTTCTTGAAGACGACGCCGGGCAGACCGGCGATGCGGCTGCGCTTGATGACGTGGTCCCGGTCGTAGTGGAAGGCGGTCATCATGATGACCGGGAGCTGGGGGTGGCGCTTCTGGATCGCGGTGTAGAGCTCGAAGCCATCCATGTTGGGCATCACCACGTCCGAGAGAACCAGGTCGAACTGCACTCCATCGAGGCAGCGCAGGGCCTCGACGCCGTCGCCGGCGGTCTGCACCACGCAGTGGTCGGCCTCGAGGATCTCCGCCAGGCTGCCGCGGATGCCGAGATCGTCGTCCACCACCAGGATGTGCAGTCCCGCCAGCCGGGGGTCCGGAACGTGCTCGCGCAGCTCGCCGCGGCGCAGGTCGATCATCTTGGCGGGACCGATGTACTCGATGGTCTCGTAGACCTGCTGCTGGGCCATGCCTGCCAGCCGCTCGAGGATCTCCGAGATGCGGCCCGCCTCCCGCCGCAGCGCGTCGAGACGCTCCCCTTCCACTGAGATGTCTGCCTCTCCAGCCAGGCGCACGAGATCGCGCTCCAGCAGGTCCAGCTGGTTGACGATCACGGCCAGGGGGTTGTTGAGTTCGTGGGAGAGCCCCACCGCCACCTCGCCCAGCGTGGCCAGCTGGTCCTTGCGCAGGATCTCGCGCAGGTCCTTGGCGAAGCCGATGCTGCCATCCTCCTCCCCTTGCTCGTCCAGCAGCACGGTCCCCGAGATGGCCACCGGGATCTGCTCTCCCTGCTTGGAGACGAAGCTGGTCTGGAAGCTCTCCACGATGCCGAGGCCCCCGTAGCCCGGGTCGCGCATGGCGGCCATCACGCGACGCGCCTCGTCGAGATCGGGATAGAGCCGAACCACGGGGGTGCCGAGGATCTCGTCGGGCTCGTAGCCGAGGATCCGCTTGGCACCGTCGTTGTAGTAGATGACGCTGCCGGGGCGGTCGGTCCCCACCACGCTGTCCACTGAGCGCGCGATCAGCTGCTCGAAGCGCTCCCGCGTGAGCGCCATGGTCCACCTCTGTGCGGCGCTATTCGATCCCCTGGGCGGCGAGCCAGCGTTCGCTGTCGATGGCCGCCATCGCTCCCGTCCCCGCCGCGGTCACCGCCTGACGGTAGGTCGGATCCATGGCATCACCACAGGCGAATACCCCTTCCACGGAGGTGCGAGTGGTGCCGGGCTCGACCTTGACAT
Organism: Myxococcota bacterium; assembly: GCA_039714895.1. Classification (GTDB taxonomy): domain Bacteria; phylum Myxococcota_A; class UBA9160; order UBA9160; family DASRUS01; genus JBDLIK01. The sequence continues at coordinate 1,981 of JBDLIK010000134.1, forward strand.
AGCCCACGTCGTCCAGCTCGAGCTGGCCGCGAACCAGATCCGTATTCGGACGATGACCGATGGCGATGAAGAGCGCCTCCACCGCCAGCTCGTGGGTCTCCTGCGTCTTCAGGTTGCGCACGCGCACGCCGGTCACGAAGTCGTCGCCGAGCACCTCATCCACCGCCGAATCCCACAGGAACTCGATCTTCTCGTGGTGCAGGGCTCGCTCCTGCATGATGCGGGAGGCCCGCAGCTCGCCCCGGCGGTGGATGACGGTCACGCGGGTCGCGTAGCGGGTGAGGAACAACGCCTCCTCCATGGCGGTATCGCCGCCTCCCACCACCGCCATGGCCTTGGCCCGGTACAGCGCCCCGTCGCAGGTGGCGCAGGCCGAGACCCCCCGGTTCTGGAGGCGCTCTTCGGACTCGATGCCCAGCCACTTCGCCGAGGCCCCGGTGGCGAGAATCACGGCGTCGGCCGTGAAGCGCCGCTCGTCGCTCTCGATGCGGAAGGGGCGCTCGGAGAGATCGAGCTTCGTCACGTCCTCGAGGAAGACCCCGGCGCCGAAGCGCTCCGCCTGCTTCTGGAAGCGCTCCATCAGGTCCGGCCCGGTCACGGCCTCCGGGAAGCCGGGGTAGTTCTCGACGTCGGTGGTGAGCATCAGCTGTCCGCCGGCCTGCAGGCCTGCCACCACCACCGGCTCGAGCTCCGCGCGCGCCGCGTAGACGGCGGCGGTATAGCCAGCCGGACCGCTGCCCACGATCACGACGCGGCGATGCTCGGTGTCGCCGGCTGCACGCGAGCGGCCCAGCAGGGAGTCGAGCTCGCCCGAATGTTCCAGAGCCGCCAGGTCGTCGAAGCCCCCTACGTGCCGATCTCCGATGAAGATCTGGGGCACCGTGCGCTGTCCCGTACGTTGGATCATCTCCTCTCCCCGGTGGGGCTCCGCCTCGACATCGATCTCGCTCCAGGACTGGTCCTTGCCGGCGAGCAGCCGCTTGGCCATGTCGCAGTAGGGACAGGAAGGCTTGCTGTACAGAACGATCTCGGCCATCGGCTCCTCGAGCGGAAGCGTAACGCGTATCGGCTTGGATGCCGCGATCTCGAGCGCGGTCCGAACCGGGTCTGGGTCGCTCACAATGGCTCGGTGATCGGCAGCTCCTCCCAGAGCAGCTGCAGGAAGGTGCCGATGAAGAAGGCGAGGAAGCTCATGAGCACCACGGCGGTCGGGAACAGCAGCAGGGGCTCGAGCCCCAGGATCCTCGGCAGCTCGCCCAGGAAGGGAGGCGTGGTCGCGCGCAGCACTTCCATGGAGACTTCGACCCCGGCCTCGGACCAGTTGCGCACCACCATGAAAGGTCCGAGCAGGCTGGTCACCAGCAGTCCGAATCCCCCGGCCTCCACGAGCCCGAGCAGGAAGAGCGCTCGGGTGCGCGCGAAGGCCTCCTGGGGATCGGCGATGCGCCGGTGCACCTCCACGTAGAGGTACAGCAGCGTGGTGAAGCCCAGCATCAGGATCACCACCCCCAGGGGGAACCAGGGCCGGCTGGCCAGGTCCCAGACCTCGTCGATCAGGAACACGGGCAGGTAGCCCACGATGATGCCAGCGCCGATCCGGGGGACCGCGGCGTGGAAGAAGGTGAGATCCTTCTTCCAGCAGAACTTGTAGATGAGGAACCAGAAGGCCACCGCGTTGAGGACGGCGATCTGCGCACTCGCCGCCACGTCGAAGAGCAGGGGCGCGCGATCGTAGAAGAAGGCAGCACCAGCCAGGGGAAATAGCAGCAGGGCCAGCAGCCCGAAGTAGTTGCGGGTCGAATGCCGGGAGAGGACGCGCTCGGCGTCGTCCTCGCCCCGCTCCAGATGGCTCGCGTGGTGGATCACTGCGGCGGCGTGCCCCACGTCGTAGCGGCGCAGGAACCAGATCTCGAGCTTCTGGAGCAGCCTGGCGCAGTCGCGGTTGCGCGCACGGCGCAGGAAGGGGGTGAAGTCGCGCCCCCGGCTGACGCGCAGCCCCCCATCCCGGCTCACGGCGCGCAGCACCTCTCGCTCGCGGTCCTCGAAGGGCGATGCCTCGCCCTCGAAGGCCTGGTTCTCCTCGTCGAGGCAGACGCCATCCAGCCAGCGGTGAAACGCACGTTCGGCAGCCGCGGTCACCCGAACGTCGGTGGCGTCGGCGTCCCCTGCCGCGATGGCATAGAAGGCGCCGAACGGGCCCCCCGCCTGGCCGGGCGCGGGCGTCTCGACGCGGCCCGCCACGTAGGCCTCGAGGAACTCGGGCCGCACCCGAGCTCGCAGCACCACGGTGAGCGCGCGGAGCAGGAGCTTGCTCAGGTGGAAGGATGCGAGCCGCAGTCGGGTCTGCTCCTCGAGGCCCTTGTCGCGGATGAAGCGCCTCACCACCTCGAGGAGCACGGCCAGGTCCTCGCAGACCCGCTCGTAGAGCGCCTCATCCTCGCCCGCCAGGCGAGCGAGCAGCGTTTCGAGGTAGCGCGGGAGCGCGAGCAGCAGACGGCCGAGCAGCTCCTCGGCATCCCTCCGGGTGGCCCCCGGGGCCAGCAGCCGGGGGTTGGTCCAGAGGTCCTCGAGCTGCAGCAGCAGCTCGGCGGGATCGTGGCGGTCGGCGTGGAAGGAGTACACCTCGGGGAAGATCGGCTCGGGGCCGGCTCCCGTGTCCCGCTCGAAGCGCACCTCGCGTGCGTGGAAGGCGAAGGTGAAGCGATAGCTCGCCCGCAGCCGCTCGCTGCGCAGCTCCAAGCCCCCCACCCGCCGTGCCGGCGGGCCGACGGGATCAGAGGACGCTGCGTCTCGGGTTCTCTCCGGTCTCGTAGTAGGCCTCCACGCAGCGCCCGAGCTCCAGCACCTGCTCGGGAAGCTGATCCGCAAGCGGCCAGCGGTCCGTCGCGACGCGCAGCCGCTCACGAAGCAGCTGCGCGTCGGGATAGCTCTCCCCCGCCAACGCGTCGTCCACCGCGACCCAGTGATCGAGTGCGGTGAGCGCCCGGGAGATCCTCTCCCTCTGCTCGGCCATGCCCGGGGACTCGATGCGGGTCTCCTGGATCTCGCTGCGGAGCTCGCGCAGCTGGGAGAGGGTGGTCTCGATCCCGGGTCGCAGCGAGTCCCCGCCGTTGCTGAGGCCGGAGAGCAACTCGTCGAAGCGGCGGCGGAGCGGCTCGTGGGAGATCTCGCGCAACAGCAGCACGCGGCCGAGGCCCTCCCCGGACGCGCCCTCGAGGGCCTGGGCGTGGATGCGCAGCCGCCGGGGTTGACTCTCGGCCTGGAGGTCGAACTCCTCGAAGCAGGCTTCGGGGTCCCCGCAGAGCTTGTCGACCGAATCCGCCAGACTCGGGCCTCCCACCTCTTCCAGGACCCCTCGCAGCGTGCGGGCGCGCAGATCCCCCTCGAGTCCGAGGTAGCGCAGCGCCGGCCGGTTGGCGGCGCGGACCACGCCCGCGGCATCCACGGCGATGGCTCCGGTGTCCAGGTGATCCATCACGGCCTCGAGAAAGGCGGCGGACTCCCGCAGATCGGCCATCAACCGCTCGTTCTCGACGATGAGCCGGTGATGGTCGACCGCTCGGTGCACCACCTGCTTGAGAGCCTCGTGCTCCCAGGGCTTGGTGATGTAGGCGTAGACGTGACCCGCGTTGATGGCCTGGATGATCGCGTCCATGTCCGCGAAGCCGGTGAGGATGATGCGGGTGGTTTCGGGGTGGCGCCTGAATACCTCCGTCAGGAACTCGACCCCAGACATCTCGGCCATGCGCTGATCGGAGATCACCGCGGCCACGGGACCACTGCGTTCCAGCAGCTCCAGACCTCGCGGCGCGGACGACGCCGTCAGCACCTCGTACTCGTCCTCGAAGGTGAACCCCATCGTCTCGAGGATGGCCTCCTCGTCATCGACGATGAGGATGCGCTGGCGATCGGCATCAGGCATGTCGGTAGTCCCGACCGTCCCCTGGCGTCACCACGCGAGCTTGCGTCGCGTCTTCCGCTCCGAGGCCTCGGCGCGGAGCTTCCGGCGGTAGTCGGCGAGCCGCTTGGGTAGCCGCGTTCGGGCGACGTTCGTCCAGGGGCGCTGCTCGGCGCCATCCCGGAACTTTCGGAACCGCCGATAGGCCCAGAGCTCGTGCTCGAACTCGCCTTCGACGATCTTGATCATGATGGCGTCGTCCATGAAGCCGAGGGCCGGGATGTGATCCGGGATGACATCCTCGGGGTTCGCGAAGTAGGCAAGCGCAGCCACCGCCTGATTCGCGATGCTCTGGGGCAGCGCCCAGTCCCCGTCCTCCACCATCCCGATGAGGTCCTCCAGGGACTGGATGGCCTCCTCGACGAAGCCAGGAGTCTTGGGCGACGAGCGCACCGTCTTGATGAGCTTCTTGGAGGCGCGAATGATCCCATCGCGGTCCTCCTTGGAGGCCTGCTTCTTGGCCTGGTTGTAGAGGCTCTTGAAGTAGGCGATGTCCGACGCATCGAGATTGAACGAGACCTTGAAACTCTTGCTGCCAGCCATGGCTCGGGACCTCCCCGTGGAGTGACGTCGGACTCTATCAGTAGCGCGCGTAGTCGATCAAGCGGGGCAAGGAGCGCGCCCACTCGCCCTCCCAGCGTTCCGCGACCACCTGACCGGGGCTCTTTCCCAGCTCCAGCTGCTCCCGGATGGGATCGAGGAAGCCGCTCTCGTCGGCCTCCGTCGGACCGGCATGGCCGATCCGCCGCAGCCCCGCCGATGCGATGTCCTCGAGCTCCCGGGCCAGCTCGAGGACACCGAAACGGCCGAGCCGGGCTCCGAGTCCTCGGCGGGCCACATCCACCAACGCCTGCTGCCGCTGGTCGGGGCTCGAGGAGGCGATCAGCGCCAGGGCCCCCTGGCGGGCCTCGGCGTCGTAGAGGAGGCCCTTCCAGAGGGCCGGCAGGGCGCAGGTGAGCGCGGCGGGCACCGCGTCGGCCCCGCGCAGCTCGATCACCCGCTTGAGGCGCACTTCGGGAAAGAGGGTCGTCAGGTGGGTCACGAAGTCACGCAGGCGAGCGCGCTCGCCCTCGAAGCCGTGTTCCAGGAAGTCCCGGAAGCGCAGGCCCGGCGTGGCGACGTAGCGCTCGTCCCTCAGGATGAAGAACATGGGAACGTCGAGGGCCCACTCCACGTAGCGCTGATAGCCGAACCCTTCGTCGAAGACCCAGTCGAGCAGGCCGCAGCGATCTGGATCCGTGTGGCGCCAGATCTCGATGCGTCGGGAGACGAAGCCCGAGGGCTTGCCGCGCTCGAGGCTCGAGTTGGCGAAGACGGCCGAAACGATGGGGGACAGAGCCATGCCGACCCGCATCTTCTCCACCATGTCCGCTTCGTCCGAGAAGTCGAGGTTGGCCTGCACGGTGGCCGTGAGATGCATCATGTGCAGCGCCAGCTCGCCCCGCGTGGGCAGGTACTCGCGCATGATGCGGTAGCGGGTCTTCGGCATCCGGGGGGACTCCTCCACCCCGCCGACCGGAGAGATCCCCAGACCGATGAACGAGACGCCGAGCGGCGCGCAGGCCTCCTTCATCACCGCGAGATGCGTCTGGAACTCGTCGCAGGTCTCGAAGACGGTCCGCAACGGCGCACCGGAGAGCTCGAACTGCCCGCCCGGCTCCAGCGTGATGCTCGCCCCGTCCTTCTCGAGGGCGATGATGCGTCCGGACTCGGTGATGGGCGCCCAGCCGTCGATCTCCGCTACCCGCTCGAGGATGCGGGCCACCCCCCGGTCGCCCTCGTAGCCGATGCGCTCGAGATCGTCGTCGCGCAGCCCGATCTTCTCGTGCTCGGTGCCCACACGCCATTGTGACGCGGGCTTCTCACCCCCGCGGACCCACTCCACCAGCTCCGTGGCGGAGCCCACCGGGCTCTCCAGGTCGAGAGAACGTGATTGGTCCAGGCTCACGGACCCCCTCTCGGGTGCGGGCCGATCCAGCGCCGTCGGAAGTTCTGGGGCCGGTTCCAGGCTGAGTCCGGCCGCTCGAGTCACGGCGTTGCGGCCTCCTCGAGGAAGCGCTCGAGGAAATCGCCGAGGGCCTTATGGAGCTCTTCCTCGGCGTCGTAGGGGAACGAGCGGCAGGGCCCTTCGGTCTTGCCGCTGCGGAAGGGTCCCACCAGGGTGACCTCGCCGCGACTCTTGACGGTGACGATGGCCTGGTGCCGACCGCGGCGCAG
>JBDLIK010000135.1:0-8123 GCA_039714895.1 Myxococcota bacterium
CCAACGGAACGCGCCGCCGGGCAGCGCCATGAACATCTCGACGAACATGGGGCCTGCCGCACCGCGCTGATCCTGCTTGGCGGCGCGAGTCTGCTCGCGCACCAGCCGGAGCCGCTCCTGCGGCGGCTCGTCTCCGACGGGGAGCAGCACGTTGAACATCCCGACCCGATTTCCCATGGACTCGCGATCGTCCCGGCCCCGCAGATTCATCGGCACCATGCACTTGAGCCTGTCCAGGGAATGCCCCCGCTCCCGGTAGTAGGCAGCGAGGGCTCCGGCCAGCGCCGCCAGGACCAGGTCGTTGACGGTGGCGTCGAGCGGGGCCCTCAGCTTTCGCAGCCGCTCGAGCGACAGGTCGAGGACGTCGAAGCGACGCGAGATCCCCGCGCTCCCGGCGGAGAGTGGATCGCGGGCTGCCGGCTGGAGGGCATCCGCCAACATGGCGCGCACCCCGCGCCAGGTGCTGAAAACGCTCTCCATCGCCTCCCGCGGTCGCTCCACTGCGCCGACGGAGCTCGCCGCCGCCCGACCCACCCGATCGATCGCGTGGCGAGCGTTGTCCCGCGCCAGCCTGGCGAGCTGCTCGGCGGCACTGGGCAGCCGGTGCGGCGGCCGACGCTCGATCCGAGGGATCGATTCGTCGGGCGCCAACTGCGTGATCGCGTTGAGAATCGCCAGCGAGCCGACGCCGTCCACCATGGAGTGGTGCATCTTGAACAGGTAGGCGCTGCGCCCCCCCTCCAACCCATCGATCCAGGTGGCCTCCCAGAGCGGTCGTTCGTGATCGAGCGGCGTCGCGAAGAGCGTGGCGGCGAGATCGAGCAGATGCCGCGCATCTCCGGGAGGCGCGAGCGACAGGTGCCGAAGGTGATAGCGGCGGTCGAAGTGCGGATCGTCGACCCACTCGGGCAGGCCGAGATGAAGCGGCACGTCGAGCACCCGCTGACGAAGGCGGGGGAGGAGTGCGATGGCGCTGTCGAGTGCGGCGTCGAGACGCTCTGCTTCCGGAACCCCTTCGAGGACGTAGAGCCCCGCAATCGTGGAGCGGAACTGCGGTAGCGCCTCCTCGGCGTACCAGAAGAGCGCGTCCGAGGGCGCCATTCTGGCGGCCAGATCCAGCGCTCGCGGCTCGTCTCTCTGCGCCTTCCGCCTCGCCACGATCAACCCTCCGCTCGGATTGGCCCTCGGTCAGGCGTCGTCCGAGTATGGACGCCACTCGCCCGCGGGCTGCGCGAGGCGATCGGCGATCACCTCCAGGGCGTCCGGGTGGAATCCCATGCCGGTATGGCTGCACTTCACCTCGACGTTCTCCCGCTGCCGACCCCCCACCTCGATGCAGCTCTGCCAGCCGACGATGCCGTCGGTTCGGCTGTAGATGGATGTGGTCGGGACCGGCACCGGCCTTCGCAACCAGGCGCGCAGCTCGTCAGATTCGTTCAGCGCCTGCCCTCCGGGGCGAATCGGCAGGATGCGCGCGGCGTGGGTCGCAGAGATGTCCCGGAACGGTGTTGCGAGCGTGATCAGGATCCGCACGCGATCCTGATGCGCGCGTGCGAGCTCCCGCGCGTAGATGCCGCCGAGACTCCAGCCGATCAAGCTCACGGGCCGCCCGTGTCGTTCAGCCAGATGACTCAGGCGGGCGTCGAGCTCCCCGCGCAGCCGCGGCGTCGGTCCCCTGTTGATTCCGAGCCCCCAGCCGCGCGCGTCGTAGCAGAGGGCGCGCAGGAAGCGCCGCAGCGGGGCCGTAGAGAAATCGCCCGCGAGCAGGCCCGGCAGCACGAGCACAGGGTGGCCGTCCCCGCGCGGCACCTTGCGAAGCAGGTGCCGCCGCGCTCGTACCGAAGCGAGCTCGCCGAGGGCGCGGGCCTGCTCGCGTGCGAACAGCCCGAGGGGCGGGGGCCCGATGGTTTCCCAGTCCGCGTGGGATGACATCGAGACAGCCTAATCACCGCTGGCGAGATGTCACCCCCCTCAGTGGCCGGATGGAGGTCGCCGACGAGAAGTCGGGTGCCCGACCTGCCTGCCGGGCGATCCGGTGCGGGGAGGACCGCGAAGGCGCACACTTCGGGGCCCGAACGTGGCGGTATGCCCCAACGGGCTCCCGATGCGAGGGTGAGATGGGAATGACGATTCGACAGGCCTTTTGCTACGCGAGCCGCTTCCGAAAGGCCAGGCTTGCCAGCACCAGGGCGACGACACCGAACGCGGAGACCGCCGCGACCTCGTCGAGCAGGGTGTCGATCGACGCCCCCTTCACCAGCACGGCGCGGACGATGCGAAGAAAATGGGTGAGGGGGAGGACGTTGCCGATCCACTGCGCAGCGCGGGGCATGGATTCGAAGGGGAACATGAATCCCGAGAGCAGCATCGAGGGCAGGAAGAAGAAGAACGAGAGCTGCATGGCCTGAAACTGCGTGCGCGAGATGGCGGAGACGAGCAGGCCCATGGCGAGCATGGCACCCAGGAACGGCAGTGCCGCCACCCCCAGGTCGAGCAGCGAGCCGTGGATCGGGACGTCGAAGAGCAGCCAGCCGAGGAAGAGGACGACAGCGACCTGCACGTGACCCACCAGCAGGTAGGGGAGGATCTTGCCCACCATGACCTCGCCCGACTTGACGGGCGTGGCGATCAGGAATTCGAAGGTGCCACGCTCGCGCTCGCGCACGGTGGCGAGGGCGGTCATGAGCATCATGGTCATGGTGAGGATGACGCCCAGGAGACCCGGAACGATGAAGACAGGGGTGCGCTTCTCGGGGTTGTAGAAGGGCAGCACCTCGATCCGCACTCGCTCCGAGCGCACGAGATCCGCATCCTGCACGAGCGAACCTGCGTGACGCAGGGGCTCTGGACTCGCGGCGAGCTTCGCGCCGAAGCCCTGGCCTGCCAGGGCGATGGCGCCGGCCACGGTCGGGTTCGTGGCGTCGGCAAGGATCGAGATCTCGGCCCCGCGACCGCGCAGCAGACGCCGGTCGAAGTCGGGCGGAACGATCACGACCGCCCCCACCTGGCCGGTCTGGAGGAGCTCGAGCGCCTGGCTCTCGCTGCGGACAGCGCGCTGCAGGTCGAAGGTCTGGGTGGCCGCGAGCTCCCCCAGGAGCTGGCGTGAGAGCGTCGTACCGGCGCGGTCGAGGACGGCCGTCGGAACGTGCCGAACGTCGAGGTCGATCGCGTAGCCGAAGAGCACGAGCTGGAGCGCGGGGATGCCCACGATCATTCCGAGCGTGGGCCGATCCCGGACGAGCTGGCGGAACTCCTTGCGAGCCACCGCCAGGGTCCGGTGCAGGGTGCCCGCGAGGGCGGCGATCACGGGTCGGCCCCTTCGAGAGGTTCGCCGCGCATCAGCGCCACGAACACGTCCTCGAGGTTGGGCGTGCCGGGCGAGACCGAGGCGCGAACCAGGCCGGATGCCTGGAGGAAGCGGTGGAGCTCCTCCGCCGCCTGGTCGGAGGGCGGAGCCTCGCGCGTGAGCAGTGCGTGGACCGTGGCGCCGAGCTGGGTGGTGCTCGCCACCTGGGGGGCGTGGGCGAGCGCGGCGATGGCGCGCTCTACGTCGTCCACCTGCACGTCCACCACGCGGCGGGCCAGTGCGGCAACGAGCGCGGGTGGGGTGCCGAGCGCTCCTCGACGCCCCTCACGCAGCATGCACAGGCGATGACAGCGCACGGCCTCGTCCATGTAGTGGGTGGAGACGAAGACGGTGGTCCCGCGCGCGGCCAGGTCGAAGAGGCGCTCCCAGAACTCGCGACGGTTCTGCGGATCGACGCCGGCGGTGGGCTCATCGAGAACGAGAAGCTCCGGGTCGTGAACGGTCGCCACCGCCAGGGCGAGGCGCTGCTTCCAGCCGCCCGAGAGCGCGGCGGCGCGCGTGGCCGCGTAGGGCTCGAGACCGTACTCCTGGATGGCGGCCTCCACGCGCTCCCGCCGCTTCGCCACCCCGAAGGCCTCGGCTGCGAACCCGAGGTTCTCGCGCACCGACAGGTCCTCGTAGAGCGAGAAGCGCTGGGTCATGTAGCCCACGTGGGGACGCAGGTGCCCGGCGTCGCGCGGGATGGCGTGGCCGAGGACGTTCGCCCCGCCCGCGCTGGGCAACAGCAGGCCCATGAGCATTCGCATGAGCGTGGACTTGCCCGAGCCATTCGGACCCAGGCAGCCGAAGATCTCTCCCCGACGCACCGCCAGGTCCACGCAGTCCACGGCGGTGCGGGCGCCGAAGCGGCGGGTGAGCCCGCGCGCGTCGATCACCACCTCCTCGCGGGGGAGCGTGGCGGCGGTGCTCATGGCGCGGCGGCGCTCGACGTACCCTCGATGTGGAGCGTCACACGCGCAGGCAGACCGGGACGGAGCTTCGGCGGCGCGTCGAGGATCCGGACGCGAGCCTGATAGACAAGGTGTACACGGTCGCGCTCGGTGAGCGCATAGTGGGGCGTGAACTCCGGCTCGCGTGCCACCTCCATCACGCGACCGGTCAGCGTCCGCTCGACGCCATCCACCCGGATCTCGGCGGGAGTCCCCGGCGCGACCTGTGCGACGCCGGTCTCCGGCACCCACACGCGCACCCAGGGCTCCTCGTCCGCCAGGAGGACCGCCACCACGGCGCCGGCGGGCACCCGCTCGCCCTTCTCGTAGGGGAGCTGGTCCAGGACGCCCGGGCCGGGAGCCACCAGCTCGAGATCCCGGCGGCGCTTCCGCGCGACCTGGAGCCTCGCCTCCGCCTCGCGCAGCCTCGCCTGCGCCTCGTCGTGCACGAGCAGGGCGCGGTCGAGATCCTGCTCGGAGGCCGCACCCCCGCCGCGGAGCTTCCGCACCCTCTCGAGATCGTGATACGCCACCACCAGGCCCGTGCGGGCACCCGCCGCCGACGCCTCGGCCTGGGCCACGCCGAACTCGGCGAGGGTGGCGTCCAGCAGCACGACGAGCTCCCCCTCCTCGACGGCCTCGCCGCGCGAGACGGGCAGGTCCCGGATGGTCTCCGCCTCCGTGGCCACGAGCTCGATCAACGTGCGCTCCACCGGCCCGACGAGCTCGAGGGGGCGTTCGTCGTTCGAGCAGGCCGAGGGAGGCAGCCCGACGACGCCGACCAGGGCGAGCAGGGGCCGGAGGCGGGAGCGTCGCGGCATCGGGCATCAGCGTACTTCGGACCTGGGGTGCCGTCAGCACGACCCAGCCACAGATGAGGACGGATCGGAGCTGCCGAGGTCAGACCGGCCGTGCACCGGACTGCCTCACCCGCCAGGCGCGGTGAGCCCCGATTCCCGGAACGCGTCTGCCAGCAGCCGGCGCACCGGCGCGTGGAAGCGGAAGGTCACGTGGCCGCCCTGGTACCAGACGATGCGGGGCTCGCCCCAGTGGCGCCAGAGATCGCGGACCTGGTCGACGGGCACCAGGCGGTCGGCCACCGCCCCGAACAGGTAGCGGCGCGGGTGCGGGACGCGCGGCCGGAGCGAAAGCGGGGAGACGACGCTGAGCACCTCGGCCACCTCCTCGTGCACGACGCCCTGGCTCTCGGTGAACCGGATGTAGAGCGGCGGGCCGTGGCGCCAGACGGCTCGCGACACGTCGGTGAGCGGGATGCCCGCGACCGCACCGGCGAGCCCGTCTTCGAGGGACGAGAGCAGGGCTGTCTGGTAGCCGCCGAGCGAGAGGCCGAATACCCCGATGGTCTCGGCGCCCTGGCCGCGCACCCAGGAGAGCAGGCGCCGCAGGTCCCACATCGCCTGGGCCTCGGCGTGCAGGGTGTCGATGGGGTCGCCGGCCAGGAAGAAGTCGCCGCTGCGGCGGCCGGCCTTGCGCGGGCCGTGCAGGGGCAGCACCGGAAAGAGGAGGTTCATGCCCAGCTTGCGGTGCAGGCGTGAGGCCTCGAAGGCGGCGAGGTCGATCGGCGGAAAGCCCATCTGGTAGCCGTGGAGGCAGACCAGCCACGGGCTCGCCGGGTTCTCGTGGCGAAGCACCCAGGCGTGGGCGGTGCGGTTGGCCTGCCAGCCGAGCCAGCGCTCGCGACCGGGCTCCTCGGGCCGCGGCTCGTACCCGCTGTCGAAGCGCAGGCGCTCGTAGGAGAGGCCGCGGAGGCTGGCGGGACGGAGTTCGGGGTTCTCGAGCGGGGGCGGCTGCAGGTGGAAGTCGGCCGGCTTTTCGAGCCAGCCCTGGCTGTCGAACAGCGTGCGGGCCTGGTGCAGATCGTGACGCAGCTTGCTCAGCCGGTCCCCCCTCGGCATCACCATGGTGAGCGACATGGTGGCCAGCAGGGCCTCGTCGATGCCGACCTCGGCACCCAGGCGCAGTGAAGGCTCGGGGTCGGGCACCGACTCGTGCCTCGGCTCCTGCGCCACCCCCACCAGGCCCGCCGCCAGGAACGAAGCGACCGACAGGATCTCCAGCACGGCCCAGGTTCCGAAGCCGGCCACCCACAGCACGGGCATGGCGAGCGGAACGCCCAACAAGGCGCCGAGCGCGGTGTACTGCGGGATGCGCAGGTCGCCGGGGTAGAGAAGGGTCGAGACGCCGGAGGCCAGCAGCAGGCAGCCGGGAATCAGCGAGAACAGGAACCCCACGACGCCGAAGCTGGCCGCACACCAGAGCCAGAAGAGGCCCGCAACCATGGGGACCCAGGCGGCGCGGGGCCAGCGGGCCTGCTCGAGCATCGCGAGAGCGTAGCGACTGCCCGCCGGCGCCGGAACCCACCCGCCCCACTCGGGCGCAGCCGGAGGGCCGTCCAGGCCTTGGTGCACCCCGCACCCCCGGTCCTCGTGACCCCAGCGCGTCCCGGGGGCGGCCCGGCCGCTAGCTCACTTCACGCCGCGGCCCTGGACCAGCGTCTTCGACCCGTCGTCGAAGAGGACCACGATCTTTGCGGGTGCTGGAACCTCCTGTACGACGCCTTCGCCAAAGCTCGCGTGAAGGACGCGATCGCCCACCTGGTAGGTATCACTCATGTGGAAGTCGCGGCGCGGACGTGACTCATCTGCCTCCACGACCTGCTTCTTCTTGACCGTACGGGTACGCGAGGAAGTCGCCCTCGCGGCGGGCTTCCTCCGAACGCTTCCGGACCCCCCCTTGACGCTGCGGTACCGGTGTCGGGCCCCGCATTCCCTGCACTCGACCTTCGCGATCTGGCGGTCGGCCAGCGCGATCACCAGGTGCCCCACATCGCCACACTTCTTGCAGATCGCCTCGACTTCGCTGCCAACGCGCATATCCACCCCGCTTCGTCTTCGTCGAAGAATCGAGTAGCCCTAGATCCCGAGGTCCGCGAGCGCCTTCGCGAGCCGGCCCACCGCCTCGGTGAGGCGTGGATGCGACCTCTCGAACTCGTCGCCGAGCTCCAGAAGGCGCTCACGAAGCGAGGCGCGGAGCTCGGGCGGTTCTGCCTGCCCTGAGTCCAGAACCGTGCGGATCTCGGCGACTGCGGCCCGCAGCTCCTCACGGGTCCCCGCGTCGAGCACCGCGGCGGCCTCGAGCTGTTCGTGGAGCTGGACGAGCGTCTGATGGAGCTCTTCGGTGCGGTCGGCCATCGGTCTCAGTGTCGCATCTCCCCACACACAACTCACGCCAGACGCTTGGCTCCCGGGGGATCTCGCCGGGCACGCCGGGAAATCCCCTTTGCGTTTGGGGGGTTGCACGGAGCGCCGAATCGGGCAGGGGAGTGGTACGTTCGATGGCGGCACCCAGCTTCAGATGGCATCCGCAGATGCAGGTCGGCTGAGGGGCCGCATGGAGTCGGAGCTCGCGCGAACCGCGACGCGCCGGGGGGAAAAGCGACATGACCGAGTCCGACGAGGATCTGAAGCAGGAGGTCGAGCGCCTTCGTGCAGAGAACGTGGCCCTGAAGGAACGCAGCAGCACGAACCTGCGGCTGCAGGTGAGCGCGAAGGGCGGCGTATCCCTCTATGGGGTGCGGCGCTTTCCGGTGACCTTCTACCTCGAGGAGTGGGAGAGGATCCTCGGCATGGCGGACGAGATCCGGGCCTTCCTCCGCGACAACGAAGGAGAGCTGAAGCGCAAGAAGGCCTGAGGCGTTCTACTGTGCCCCGCCCGGCGTGAACGCACAGGGCATGCGCTTGATGCCGTGGATGAAGTTCGAGCGCAGCATCTCGGGCGGACCGGTGATCTCGAGATCCGGGAGCCGC
>JBDLIK010000136.1:0-8041 GCA_039714895.1 Myxococcota bacterium
GGCACCCTCGCCTTCGATCACCTGGAGCTCTTCGTCGGTACCTCCGAGGCGCAGGAGGGTGTCGCTGCCTTCAACGAGAAGCGGGACCCGGATTTCTCCAAGTACCGGTCGGGAGGGAGCGACTCGTGAGCGCAGGGCGGGTGGCCTTCGTGACCGGAGGCGCCGGAAGCATCGGGGCGGCCATCTGTCGCTCGTTGGCCGGGGCCGGCCATGGTGTGGCGGTCGCCGACCTGCAGCAGGAGGGCGCCCGCGCCATCGCGGACGAGCTCGGGGGCCTCGGAGTGAGGCTCGACGTCGCCGATCCGGTTTCGGTGGACGAGGCTGTGGAGCGCTGCGAGGCCGAGCTCGGTCCCGTCGCGGTGCTCGTCAACTGCGCGGGCTGGGACGAGTTCCGTCCCTTCGTGGAGACCGACGAGGCGTTCACCGCTCGGGTCCTCGAGATCAACCTGGTGGGGCCGATCCGCACCACGCGCCGCGTGTTGCCGGGCATGATCGAGCGCGGTTTCGGCCGTGTCGTCAACGTGGCGTCGGACGCCGGACGCGTGGGCTCTTCCTTCGAGTCGATCTACTCGGGCGCCAAGGGGGGCCTCATCGCCTTCACCAAGACGATCGCGCGGGAGGCCGCCCGCCACGGGGTCACCGCCAACAGCGTCTGCCCCGGCCCCACGGACACACCACTGCTCTACGGAGCCGCGGCCACCGGGCCCTCCCCCGACAAGATGGTGGCAGCGCTCTCCCGCGCAGTGCCGATGAGGCGGCTGGGGCGTCCGGAGGACATCGGTCCGGCCGTGGCGTTCCTGGCCTCGGACGGCGCGAGCTTCGTGACGGGCCAGACGCTCTCGGTGAGTGGCGGCCTCACCATGTGCTGAAGCAGACGGCTGAGCCGCCCCCCTCAGTCGGCCTGGTTCCGATGCCGCTTGACGTGCTTGCGCTTCGCGCGCTTCTGCCGGAGCTCGTCGAGCGCCTCCTTGCGCTTGTGCTCTTGCTTCACCCGCGCTCTGCGCTCCGCCTCGCCGGGCCCGAAGTCGAGGAGATCGAAGGGGCCATCTTCGCCCCGCTTGGCCTTGGGTCCGGCGTGAGCGGGGCGGCGTTCGGCCGCGCGCGCCTGGCCCCGCTTGGCATCGGGGAGCCACTGGGCATTGGAGTTGGGGTTCTGTCGCTGGCGGAGGTCGTTCGAGTCCGTGTGACCCCTCACGGTGTCGATCACACGATCGAAGAGGTCTCCCGCTTCGGCATCCGCCTGGCCTCGCGCGTGTCCCGGCGGCTCGGCCCAGGCGGTGGCAGCGCCCAGGCAGAACGCCGCTGCAATCCCCACTGCGAGAACGATCCTCATCATCGACACCTCCGCGCTTCCAGAGGCGGAGGCCCCCGGTGCGCGCTAGCCGGGTGAGTGGCCCACCGGCCGGGTGAGGTGACGCTCGCTCCCCGCGCCGTGACCCGAGATCGCGAGGAGGGTGGTGCTGGAGACGCCAGTCGCCACCAGGCTGCCGCCTGCGTGCACCTCGATGCGGGTGAGGGCGAGGCCGCCCTCGATGCGGTCCACCCGGGCGACGCCCACGAGCTCCGCGGAGATGCCAGCCTGGCAGGCGAAGCGCAGCGAGAGGTCCGGATTCGGGATGGGAACCGACCGACCCCGCAGCGCCCGGGCCACCGGTGGGCCCACCGAGACGTCGGCGGCGATGCAGGCGGCCTCGGCCCCGCGTCCGGCCACCTCGCAGGGCAGCGCGAGGGCGGTGGCGATGCCCCGTTCGTCGCGTCCCACGGCGCGGGGTCCGAAGGTCTCCACCAACGGGATGGCAGTGGGCCCCACTCCTCGGGGCCACGGACGACCGGATGCGTAGCGATCCCAGCTGGCGTCCCGCGTGTCCCCGGTGTCGTCGAGCGGCTCGAGGGCCTCCGGGTCCACCAGGGAGACGGTGGCCCGGGAGCCGAGCCTGCCATCCTCGAGCAGCAGGTCGACGCTCACGCACGAGAGGGTGCGTCCGTGGTGCAGCCGGGTCGGCTCGGCCCGGGCGGGACCGGGGAAGCCGCGCAGGAATCGCGCATCCAGGGCCGCGGGCACGCGCCCCGGTGCCAGGGGGCGCGCGGCGATCAGCCCGGCTGCCGCCAGGACTCCACCGTTCACGCCCCCGAAGGCGCCGTGGAGCGAGCGGCCTAGTAGGAAGCGCCAGAGGCCGTCGGGCGCTTCGCGGCTGCCCAGCATCGCGAGCAGGTCCATCTTCAAAGGCCCCTCAGGCGGGTCGCTCGACCCCGGTCTCCTCGCTCTTGCCGCTGGCGCCCGGTGCGGGCATGCCCGGATCGAAGAAATCCTGGTGGATGGCGGCGCATACCTCCGCGCCCGATTCCACCAGGAACTCGAGAACGTCGTGGATGCTGCGCTCGAGCACGTCCTCGATGGTGAGCTGCTCCAGCCAGCTGCAGAGCGCCTCCAGGAATCCCCTGGAGCGCTCCCCCACCCCGGTCGAGCCACTGATGCGCTGGAGGAAGTTTCCAGCCCGGGAGAGGTTGTGCTGGACCGAGCGCGGGAAGCTCTCGTCGAAGAGCAGAAAGGCGGCGACGTTCGGGCCGGAGAGCACGTGGGCACCGCGCTTGAAGAAGGGCTCGATTCCCGAGCAGAAGCGCAGCACCGCCAGCCACTGGGCAGCCTCCGCGGGCATCTCGAACTCGGCCCGGGTCGGCCCGAGGCTGTGGTACTTCACGTCCAGGAGCCGGGCGGTCTGTGCGGCCCGCTCGAGCGCCGTGCCCATTCGCATGAAGTCGAAGGGCTCCTCGTGGAGCATGGTGACGTGGGAGTGGGCGTGGAAGAGCAGGCAGCGGTCGCGCACCTCCCGGTAGAACGCGTAGCGGTCCCGTCGGTAGAGGCGTTCTCCCTCGTCGCCCTTCACGAACAGCCAGAGCGCGTTGAGGGTCTCCCACATCTCCAGGCTGGTGATCTCGCGGACCGTGCGGGCGTTCTCGCGCGCACAGAAGAGTGAGCTCACCAGCGACGAGGGGTTCTCTTCCTCCCAGGTAAGGAACTGCTGTACCGCCTCCCCGTCCTCGGCTGCTTCGGGACCCACGCTCTCGTCGAAGCGCTCCTCCTCTCCGGTGACGATCAGCAGCGGCCGCCAGCGCTCGGCGTCGGGGAGCTGTACGTCGAGCTGGAAGGCCAGATTTCCGCCCAGCAGCCGCGCGAGGGTCTCGGCACGTTCGAGGTAGCGGTTCTGCCAGAAGCAGCCCTCCGCGCTGCGTGAGATCACGAAGCCTCCTCCAGTACCCAGGTGTCCTTCGAGCCGCCCCCCTGGCTCGAGTTCACCACGTAGGAGCCCTTCACCAGGGCCACCCGGGTGAGGCCGCCGGGCAGCACCCAGGAGCGCGCCCCGGTGATCACGAAGGGGCGCAGGTCGACGCGCCGGGGCTCCACGCCGCGGGCCGTCCAGGTGGGGCAGGTGGAGAGCTCGATGCGCGGTTGGGCGATGTAGTTGCGTGGGTCTGCCCGGATGCGCTCGCGGAACTCGGCGAGCTCCTTGCGGCTGGCCTGGGGGCCCATCAGCATTCCGTAGCCCCCCGACCCGTTCACGGCCTTCACGACCAGCTCGCTCAAGTGCTCGAGCACGTAGGTGCGGTCCGCCTGGCGGGCGCAGACGTAGGTCTCCACCTGTCCCAGAATGGGCTCCTCGGTCAGATAGAAGCGGATCATGTCGGGTACAAAGGGGTAGATGCCCTTGTCGTCGGCCACGCCGTTGCCGGGCGCGTTGGCGAGGGTCACGTTGCCCGCCGCATAGGCGCGGATGAGTCCGGGAACCCCCAGGATGCTATCCGGCCGGAAGACCTCGGGATCCAGGAATTCGTCATCGATGCGTCGATAGATGACCGAGACCGGGGTCGGTCCTCGGGTGGTCTTGGCGAAGACGCGGTCGTCCTCCACGAAGAGATCTCGTCCCTCCACGAGGTCGCATCCCATGCGACGCGCCAGGAAGCTGTGCTCGAAGTAGGCCGAGTTGTACGGCCCGGGGCTGAGGATCACCGAGCGGGGCTCCCCGGCTCCCTCGGGCGACACGGACGCGAGGGCCTCGCGCAGCTGCGTGGGATACATCTCGATGGGGGCCACCCGGGCCTGGGGGAAGATCCGGGGGAAGACCTTCTTCATCACCATGCGGTTCTCGAGCACGTAGGAGACGCCCGAGGGCGTCCGCAGGTTGTCTTCGAGGACGCGGAAGCCGTATACGCCATCCTGGATCAGGTCGATGCCCGCCACGTGGACCCGCGTGCCTCGGGCGGGGTGAATGCCGGCCAGGGCCGGGAGGTATCCCTTGGCGTTCTCCACGAGCTCCCGCGGGACCACGCACTCTTCGAGGATGCGCTGCTCGCCGTAGATGTCGCAGAGGAAATCGTTCAGGGCTCGGATCCGTTGCACCAGACCGAGCTCCACCTCTCGCCACTCGGCGGTGGTGACCAGGCGCGGGATGAGGTCGAAGGGGAAGATGCGCTCGGTCCCCTGCTCGTCCGAGTACACCGAGAAGGTGATGCCGCTGCGCAGAAAGGTTGCGTCCGCCAGCTTCTGCCGGGTGCGGAACTCGCTGCGGCCGAGCCCATCGAGGAGGCCCAGCACGGGGGCCACCTCCGGACGTCCCTCTCCGGCCTGCGTGAAGAACTCGTCGTGGGTGCCCGGCAGGGGCCGGTAGCGCCCGAAGACCGGAGTCTGCTCCCTCTCTTGGCTCTTCATCCTCGGCGCTTGAGCTCGCCCAGCAGCTCGGCCAGCTGGTGGCGCATCTCCGCCATCTCCTCCCGCATGCGCACGATGATGGCCACGCCGGGCAGGTTCACGTCGAGCTCCCGAACCAGATTGTGCGCCACCCGAGCGCGCTCCAGCATGTGCTCGGAGTAGCTGCCTTCGGATTCGGTGGGGGATTCGCCCACTACGATCTCTTCGAGCTCCAGCTCCACCAGAAACGTGTCCTCGATCTCCAGCAGCTCGACCAGCTGTTGGCGGGTGTAGGTGCTCATCGACTCCCCTTGAGAGGCGCTCGAGGATCCTGGTCCACGTAGAGGCCTTCCATCTCCCGGGCCAGCTCCTCGAGCGGCCCCTCCTGATCGGCCGGCAGCGTGGCGGCCAGCTTCACGTAGAGATCGCCGCGTCCGTCTCCACCGCGCCGGGTGGCGCCCTTGCCGCGCAGGCGCAGGATCCGCCCGTTCGATGAATGAGGGGGGATCTTCATGGTCACCGGGTCGTCGGGCGTGGGAACCTCCACCGAAGCTCCGAGCACCAGCTCGGGCACCGTGACGGGAAGCTCGAGGTGGAGGTCGGCCCCCCGCCGGGAGAAGAAGGAGTGGGGGCGCACCTGGAGGGTCAGGTAGAGATCGCCAGCGGGGCTGCCCGGGGGCCCTGGTTCGCCCTGGCCCGCCATGCGGATGCGGCTGCCGTCCTCGGCGCCGGCGGGAATTCGGACGCGCAGGTTCCGGCCTTCGAACTGGAGCCTTACCTCGCCGCCGCGCACCGCGTCGAGGAACTCGACGGTGAGGCTGCCGTGGGCATCGCGGCCCCGCGCCGGGCCGTTCGCCCGGGCCTGGAAGCCGCCGCGACCCGCGCGGCCGCGGAAGAAGCCCGAGAGCAGATCGTCCAGGTCGAGGTCCTGGCCGTAGGATTCCTGGAAGGGGCTGCGGTGGGCTCCCTGGGACCAGCGTGTGTAGGCGCGAGCCTGTGCGGGGTCGAAGCCTTCGGCCAGGCCGGCCATCCCGAACTCGTCGTAGCGCGGACGTTTCTCGGAGTCCGAGAGGATGTCGTATGCGAACGCCACCTCCTTGAAGCGATCCTCGGCCTTCTTGTCGTTCGGGTTCACGTCCGGATGATGCTTGCGTGCAAGCTTCCGATAAGAGGAGCGAATTTCGTCCTCCGAGGCGCCGCGCTCGATCCCCAGGATGGCGTAGAGGTCCTTCTGCTCCATGCGCCGGGAATCATAACGGACGGTTCGGTCGGGGCTTCATGCGATAGGCTCCAGGCTCCGAGGTCTCAGGATCGGGCCCGGCCCAGCCGATCCAGGCTGGAGGAGGCCGAATTGAGCACCCCCCATCGCGTCACGCTGATCCCCGGGGACGGCATCGGTCCCGAGGTGACCGAGGCGACCGTCCAGGCCGTGGCAGCCAGCGGCGCGCTCATCGAATGGGAGCGGGTGGAGGCAGGAGCCGAGGTGGTGTCCAAGTACGGTACCCCGCTGCCCGAGCCCGTGCTCCAATCGATCCGGCGGAACTCGGTGGCGCTGAAGGGGCCGGTGAGCACCCCCGTGGCCGGCGGCTTCAAGAGCGTGAACGTGACCCTCCGCCAGTCCCTCGAGCTGTATGCCTGCGTTCGGCCGGTGCGCACGATTCCCGGCGTTCCGAGCCGCTACGACGGCGTCGACCTGGTGGTGGTGCGCGAGAACACCGAGGGTCTGTACTCCGGCCTCGAGCACCGTGTGGCCCCGGGCATCGTCGAGAGCCTCAAGGTGATGACCGAGGCCGCCTCGACCCGGATCGCCCGCTATGCCTTCGAGCTGGCCGTCCACGAGGGGCGGCGCAAGATCACCTCGGTGCACAAGGCCAACATCATGAAGCTCTCCGACGGCCTCTTCCTGGAGTGCGCGCGGCGGGTGGCGCGTGACTACGCGCAGGTGGAGTACGAGGAGATCATCATCGACAACTGCGCGATGCAGCTCGTGCGCGACCCCACCCGCTTCGACGTGCTGCTGCTCGAGAACCTCTACGGCGACATCCTCTCGGACCTCTGTGCGGGCCTGGTGGGTGGGCTCGGTGTGGTGCCGGGACTGAACGCTGGCGCGGACTGCGCGGTCTTCGAGGCCGTGCACGGCAGCGCCCCCGACCTGGCGGGCAAGCGGCTGGCGAACCCCTGTGCGGTGATGCTCTCGGCCGCCTGGATGCTGCGACACCTGGGTGAGGGCGAGCCGGCGGCCCGCCTCGAGTGCGCCGTTCAGGCCGCTCTGGCCGACGCTCGCAACCACACCCGCGACCTGGACGGGGAGGCGAGCCTCGACGACATCACCCGCGCCGTGATCGATCAACTTTGAAGCCGCTGCTCGTGTTGGGCCTCGACGGGGCCACCTTCGATGTGCTCGATCCCCTGCTGGGGGCGGGTCGGATGCCTCATCTCGAACGACTGCGCGGCGGAGGAACCGGCCAGCTGCTTCCCAGCACGCGCCCCCCCATGACCTTCCCGGCCTGGTCCTCCTTCCTCACCGGCCTCTCGCCCGGATGCCACGGTCTGTTCGATTTCACCCAGAAGGTTCCCGGCGCCTACCAGGTACGCTTCACCAACGCCACGGACCGCGCGGGGGCCAGCCTCTTCCAGCGCGTGAGCCGTGCCGGAGGCAACGTCCTCGCGCTGGGGATGCCTGCCACCTTTCCTCCGGAGCGACTGCCCGGCCTTCAGGTGGCGGGCTTCGATGCTCCGGTCTCCACCGGCAGCGACGCCAGGGCTGCCAGCGACCCGGAGCTCTACCGGGAGGTCGCGGCCCGCGTGGGTCCATGGATGCGCCCGGACCTGGATGAGGGAGCGCGCGAGGTGGGCTGGCACGAACGTGCGGTGGAGGTGCTGCTGGATCGCATCCAACGGAAGACGGCGTTCACCCTCGAGGCGCTGGAACGGCTGCGGTCCCGCGGTCGCTCACCTGCGCTCGTCTGCGTGGTCTTCTCCGAGAGCGATACGGTGCAGCACCATTTCTGGCGCGATCACGACCCGGACTCACCGCGCCACGACCCCCGCGCGGGTCGCGTGCGCCGGGAGGCCGTCTCCCGGATTCATGAGCGGCTCGACGCGGCCTGCGCGGAGATCCGGACCGCCTTCGCTCCCGAGGCCGCCTGCGCGGTGGTCTCGGACCACGGCTTCGGCGGCGCCTCCCGGCGGGTCCTGCACCTGAACCGCTATCTGGAGGAGTGCGGGTTCCTGGGGCGTCGGTCGCGGGGCGGGGGCGCCGGGGTGCTCGCCCGCGAGGCTCGCGACGCCGCTCTGCGCTGGCTGCCCCCGCGCCTTGCTCAGACGCTCTTTCGTCGCATCCGTCCCGCCGCGGCG
>JBDLIK010000137.1:0-7907 GCA_039714895.1 Myxococcota bacterium
GGTCCGCCTTCGCGCAACAACAGGCCCTCGACCCGCGGCAGGGACTCGAAGAGCTTCAGCCCTTCGGACTCGCCGAGCACCAGCAGCGCCTTGCTGAGCGCCTCGGCACCGGCGCCCGTGGGCGCCAGGACGGCCGCCTGGCGGGCCTCGGTGAGCGGCACGCCCGTGCGCGGGTCCAGGACGTGGCCGTAGCTACGCCCGGCGATGCGGCTCACGCGCCCGAAGCTCCCCGAGACGGAGAGCATGGCGTCACGCAGCGTGAGCAGACCCGCATGGCCGCCGACGCCGTCGTCGAGCAGAACCCGCCAGCCCGCCTCTCCCGGCGGGGCCCCCAGGGCGAGGATGCTGCTGCGTCCGAAGCTCACCAGCGCCCGATCGATGCCGAGGGCCACCAGGCGCTCGCGCATGCGGTCCAATGCCCAGCCCTTGGCGATGCCCCCCAGGTCCAGCGACATGCCGGGAACCGCCAGGGCCACCGTGCCCGCCTCGAGGGAGACCACCACGCGTCGCGAGCCGACGCTCTCGAGGGCCTCCGCCAGCTCCGCCGGACTCGGGGGCTGATCGCGCCGGGCCGAGTGGGTCCAGAGCGCCACCAGCGGCCCCACGCTCACCTCGAAGCTACCGCCCGTGACGTGCGACCAGGCCAGCGAGTCAGCGATGACCCGCGCCAGGACCGGCGGAACCGGCCGGGGCCCGCGGCCCGCCTCTCCGTTGAGCCGGGAGAGTGCACTGCCAGGATCGTGACGCGACAGTTCTCCCTCGAGCTCCCGGGCGAGAGCCACGAGCTCCCGAGCGACCAGCTCCCCGCGACCCGGTGGGGCGTGGACGACCACCTCGAGGAGCGTCCCCATGGCCAGCTGCCCGATCCAGGCCTCCTCGAGGGCGGGCTCAGCAGCCGGCGCCGGGAGCTCGCAGCCGCCGAGCCCGAGGGCACAGAGCGCCGAGACCCCGAGGGCCCCATGCCTCATGGCTCCTCCTCGGGATCGCCCTCCTCGCCCTGCCCCACGTAGTTCTCCGACCTGCCCGAGAAGACCGCCCAGAGGGAGACCCCCACGAGCGTGGCGAGGCTTCCCTGCAGGAGCAGGAAGGCACCCACCTTCAAGATCGCGAAGGCGGGATCCACGAAGCGCACCAGCCAGCCCGAGGCCTCTTCGAGAGCAGCGGATGCGAAGGGCACCACCACGAGCAGCGCCTTGGCGCGTGCCGAGACCGGCACGAACAGCGCCAGGTGGGTGAGGACCAGCAGCAGCATCCCCATGGCGAAGAGATGGAAGTGGGAGACCTCGAGCAGACCCTGGTAGCTGCGAGGCGAGAGGAAGCGCTCCTCGTTGCCGAGGTAGTACTCCACCACCGAAGCCGGTGAGAGCCCCATCTTCTGGAAGTAGAGGAGCGCGTTGGTGAGCCAGAGGCCCGCGACGTAGATGGCGTAGAGCACCACGATCGTCTGCAGCAGCCGATTGCGCGACCACTCTCCGGTGACGACGAAACGCATCCTCTCAGTCCGCCGCGTCCGGGTTGGGGGAGGCGCGGAGCAGCACCTCGTGGAGTGCCAACGCCCGGCGCGCCGCGCGGGTCACCGCTTCGGAGGTGAGGGTGGAGCCGGCGATGGCATGGATGGTGCCGCCGACCCGCAGAACGTCGGAGAGGCTCCGACTTCCGAACTGCTCGAGCCAACGCTCGCTCGGTCCGTACTCCTCGGGCTCGTAGAAGGCGAGCAGTCGCAGACTGCGGATCTCGCCGGTGGGGGAGAGCAGGATCAGCAGCCCCTCGGGCAGGGTGCGCACCGGATGCACGTCGATCAGCGCGTAGCCCACCACCCGTTCGTCCTGGCGCCCGACGAAGAAGGTCACCAGCCGCGAAGCGAGCGGCGCGTGTGCGAGGCTCTCGACCTGCTCGGCCTGGGCGTCCGTGAGCACGAAGGTCCGGCGTTCCACCTCGGCGTCCGGGAAGGCCAGCGCCAGGGCCTCGCTGCGGGAGAGCAGCACGGAGGCCGTGCCCGCGCCGGGGAGACCCGTGAGCAGGACGGTAGCGGCCAAGGCGCCGGCGATCCTAGAACGCAAACCCCATCCCCAGGGAGAGCTCGTCCGGGATCTCGCCCCGCCGCGGGTCGAAGTTCCGATACTCGAGCTTGAGAACGACGTTCGGGGTGGGCTTGAAGTCCACGCCCGCGGCGTAGAGCCAGAAGGCCTTGTTGCGGTCCGACACGAAGCCCGAGGGCACGTCGTGCTGCGTGTCCACGTACTCCACACGCGCCCAGGGAACCAGCGACTTCGAGTCTCCCTCGAAGAAGAGGTCCCACAGGTCGTAGCCGAGCTCGACGTAGCCCCCCAGCATCTCGTCGGCGATGGGAGCATCGACTCCCGGCACGTTCCCGAGCGCCTCGTTGAGGGCTCCAGCGTTTGCCAGGTGGGACCAGGAGAACACGCCCCGGGTCTGGAAGCGTCCGGAACGCCACTGGGCGTGGAGCTCCCCCAGGGTGAGACGCGAGTCCGGCAGGTCGACGTCGACCCCGGTGAGCGAGCTGGTCTGACCCTGGCCCGACTTCCCCGTGTAGACGGAACCCCCGAGCAACAGCCCGGGCTCGGGCGTCCAATCGATCCGGGTCACGAAGGCGAGATCCTCGGCCAAGGAGCGGTTGCCACTCTGGCGGCCGCCCCGGATCCCCGAGGAGCTGAAGCCGGCGGCGTTGAAGCCGGTGACCGTATAGGCGCGGTATTCGATCTCCTCTCCGAGGTGGCCGAACACCCCGGCTCCCATCTCCCGCCAGGTGGCGGGGATGATGCGGCGCTCGGTCTCCGGGCGGTGCACGCCCAGATAGAAGGGAGGCTCGTGCACCTCGTTGAGGAAGCCCATGGGCAGCAGCATCAGGCCCGCACGCGCATTCACGTGGTCGTTGAAGAGGAAGTCGAGGGTGGCGAACTCCACGGCGACCTCACCGGATTCTGCGGTGTCGGTGCCTTCGCCGATCAGGCCGTGCTCGAACTCGATCTCGGAGTTGAAGAGGATGCGGTCGGTGAACTTGTAGCCGAGGTAGAGGACGAGGCGAAGAGCGTCCGCGCGGTCGAGCTTCTCGTCCGAGAAGGTGTCGCCCGGGAAGCTGTCGCGACCCGCGTCCGCATTGCCCACGAAGTTCGTGTAGTTGAGCTCACCGTAGCCGCCGATGGAGAGTCCTCGGTCGCGGCCGTAGATCTTGGAGGCGGCCGGACCGAAGCCGTAAAGGCTTGCGAGCTCCGGATCGGCGGGCACGACCATCTCGGTCCTGACCCGCGACAGCTCGTCGGCGAGCAGCTCCACCTTGCGCTCGAGCTCCTCGATGCGGTCGTCCCGCGCCTGCAGCGCGTCCCGGGCACCCTCCTGCGCGGAAGCTCCCAGGGGCGTGAGCGCCGTCAGCATCACGATCGCGATCGGTGTCCTTCGAGCCATCGAGTCCTCCCTCTGCGGATGCAGAGCTTGGGCTCGGGGCTCGGGGCCGCTGGCCGCTCGGTTTCCAAGGGTCTCAAGGTCGGGCCGCCCTCCGGGCAGATCGCTCCACCTCCGGCGCAGCGCGCGGGGGAGCAGGGGCCGGCGGCGACAGGGGCACGAGGTGGGTGCGCTTGCACCGCCGGCACTTGAGCTCGACGCCGCCCTTCACCAGCCGGGCCAGCAAGTTGCCACACAGGCAGCGGCAGTCCGGGGCGGGAGTCCGAGTGTCGGGAGGAACCTGGATCGGGTGTCCCACGGGAATCCTAATTGGAATTGAAAATCGGTTTCAATTGATGGGCGCCATGAGAGCAGAATTGAAATACGATTTCAACAAGACTCGAGCATCCCCCGGGGGAATCCGCCACCCGACGAGCAGAGCGGCGCACGCCCAGGCTGACGTCGGAGCAGGACCGACGGCTGCGGGCGGAGCCCGCAGCCCTCAGCTCTTCTGGCATTCGGGACAGTGGCCGTACAGCTCGTGCTTGTGTCGCAGCAGGCTGAAGCCGTAGCGCTCGGCGATCTGATCCTGGGCGGACTCGATCATCTCGCACTCGAACTCCACGATCTTCCCGCAGAGCGTGCAGATCAGGTGATCGTGGTGCTCGTGGGGGATCTCGTAACGGGTGACGCTGTCCTCGAAGACACGCTCATGGGCGAGGCCGGCCTCGCACAAGAGCTTCATGGTCCGGTAGACGGTCGTGTAGCCGATGTTGGCGTGGCGGATCCGGACCCGCTCGAAGATCTCCTCGCTGGTGATGTGGCCCGTGGCCTCCAGGAAGACCTCGAGGATGGCCTCTCGCTGCTTGGTGTGCTTGAGGTTGTGCTGCTCGAGGTAGCGCGAGAGCGAGGCCTGCTCGAGGTCGTGGGCCATGGCTGCCACCCTACGCGAAGGCCCCCAACCCAGCAAATGGATGAAGACTAGAGCGCCGCGAGGAGTTCCTCGGCCGCGTAGGCGACGTCGTCGTCCGAACTCTCCGAGAGAATGCGAAGCTGGGATCGCATTCCTGCCGAGGGTGTCAGGGTGCCTTCGGTGTGGAGCGTCGACAGCGCCTCGAGGCCGGCGGTCTGGAGCGCCGGGCTCTGCGCGTCCAGGAACAGCACGGCCAGGGCAACGTCCGGCGGGCTCCCCGCCTCCTCGAGGTAGCGCTGGCAGGCAGCTGGCAGCGCGGGCGTTCCATGGGCATCGCGCACGGCCCGGGCAAGGGATCCGGCCTCACCTCCCGCAGCTTCGGCACGGAAGAGCTGCTCCCCCATCTTCGCCAGGTAGCGCTTCGCCGCCACCCCCGAACGCGCTTCGGCGGCGGCTCCCCGGGGGCGCTCATCGGCGCGGGTGCGCGGACGGTCGCGCCGCTTGTCGATCTCGCTCCAGGACAGCCGCGGCCGCTCGGAATCGTCGTCGGTTTCGCTCACGGATCTTCCCTCGCGAGTCGATGACGCGCCGCCCGCAGGTTGGCGGTGGCGGCCTCGTTCGTGCAGTCGAGGGCCACCGCCTGCTCGAACGCGAGCAGCGCGTCCTGACTGCGACCCGCCTCGGTGTAGGCAACGCCCAGGTGGTTGTGGACCTCGGAGGCCTCGGGAACCAGCGCCGCAGCCCGTTCGAGCTCGGCGATGGCCTCGGCCAGGTCCCCCCGGTCGAGGGCGTCGCTGCCACTGGCGTAGAGGCGCGCGCCGCGCAAAGACGTGCAACCGACGAGCAGCCCCGCAGCCAGGACCGCGGCAATGATGCCACGCCAGGGGCTCATCTCGGTTTGATACCCGGGGGGCGGCTCGGGCGCAAGCCGTGGGTCCGGCCGGCTCGCGACGGGCTTCGCTCGGTCCAGCGTCGCGGCTACGGATACAGCTCTACGTGCGCGACGACCGGCAGATGGTCCGACGCGCGCCGGGCGTCGTCGCTGACGTGGGCCTCGACGGATGCGATGCGAGCACCCCGGGAATACACCCGGTCCAAGGCCAGCATGGGTCGCGCCGAGGGGAACGAGGCGGGCCAGTCGATGTTGTGGTGCTCTCCGAGACCGCGCTCCAGATCGCGGGTGGCCTTGCTCGACCGCCACGCGTTGAGATCGCCGAGCACCACCACGGGGCCCTGCAGCTGGGGATGTTCGAGGACCCTGCGCACCTGGCGATGACGGGTCCGGTCGACCAGAGCCAGGTGTGTCGACACCACTGCGAGGGTGCGCTCTCCGAACAGGAACTGCGTCGCCAGCGCCGAACGCCGCTCGAGGCGCGTGAACGATAGATCCAGGGCGAAGACGCTGGTGATGGGCCAACGCGAAAGGATGGCGTTGCCGAGCTCGCCGCGCTTGTGGACGCGGGTGGTCACGAAGGCGAGGTGGAGCCGGAGCGAATCGGCGACGGTGACCAGGGGATCCTCGCCCTCGAAGGGGCGCAGCACCTCCTGGAGTGCCACCACGTCCGCCCCGAGCTCCTCGATCACCACACCGGCTCGGGTCCCATCGGTCGCCTTGCGGCCGTTGACGCCGGCCCAGCGGTGCACGTTGTAGGTGGCAACCCGGATGTGCGCGGGCAGGGCCTCGGGGATGGGTCCGGGCCGGGCCGGCGCCCGTACCAGGGAGAGATAGGGCACTCCGGCGGTGAGGGCCGCGCGGCGCTCACGCTCGACGTGGGCCCGTCCATTGCGCCGGCGCATGGCCGCGGCCAAGCGGCCCGCCCCCGACGGCGGGTCACCCGGCGCGCGGCGCCGACGGCTCTTGCGTCGAACGGCCATGCCTCGCCTCATCGACCCCGCATCGCGCTGGATCAAGCCCGAACTGCCCCCGTCCTTCGGGGCGCGAGACGATAGCGGATGTGGAAGACGGTGGGAGGAAAGCACTACGGAGCGTCCCTCCGACGCTTCAGCGGTCGCTCCAGACAGGGGGGGGGTCCGGCCGATACGCTCTTCATCATGGCCCGGCAACGGCTGTTCCGACCCCTGCTCGATTCGCCCGAAGTGCGCGAGGCCGCGGCCGCGCTCGTGGACGCCGTCACCCGCGAGCTCGAGACCCGCGCCGATCTCGACCCCCAGGCCTACGAGCGCGCCGTCCGCGAGATCGGACGGCTGCGCGGCCGCCCCCTGATGTTCCCCTTGCTGTGTCCGGGGCTCGGGCGCGGCGCACGGGTGACGCTGGCCGACGGCAGCTCGAAGCTCGACTTCGTCTCCGGGATCGGCGTCCAGGGCTTCGGCCACGGCGACCGCGACCTGCTGGAAACCGCGGTGGCGGCAGCCGCAGCCGACGTCGTCTTCCAGGGCCATCTGGCCCCGGGCCCGGAGATGCTGCGCCTCACGAAGGCGCTGCTCCGGCACTCGGGACGACGCCTGCGCAACGTGTGGCTCTCCGTGTCCGGTGCCATGGCCAACGAGAACGCCCTCAAGATCGTGCTGCAGAAGCACTCGCCGGCGGATCGCATCGTCGTCTTCGAGCGGGCCTTCGCGGGGCGCACTCTGGCCCTGTCCGAGCTCTCCGATCGACCGGCCTTCCGGGAGGGGCTGCCCCTGCGCGGCAACGTGCTGCACGTACCCTTCTACGATCCGCGCGACAAGCACTCCACCCGTCGCTCGGTCGAGGCGCTGGAAGCCCACCTCTCCCGCTTCCCCGGCCAGATCGCGGCGATGCTCTTCGAGCTCGTCCAGGGTGAGGGCGGCTTCCACACCGCGCCCCCGGAGTTCTTCGCAGCGCTGATGGAGCGCTGCCGCGCGGCGCGGGTGGCCGTGTGGGTCGACGAGGTCCAGACCTTCGGGCGAACCGGGGAGCTCTTTGCCTATCGAACCCTCGGGCTCGAGCGCTACGTAGACGTCGCCACCGTCGGAAAGATGCTCCAGGGTAGCGCCGTGCTCTTCTCTCGCGGCTACCGGCCGCGCGCGGGACTGGTGGCCGGCACCTTCGCGGGATCCAGCGTGGGGATGGCGGTGGGCGCCCGCATCATCGAGCGCCTGGAGGAGGACGGCTATCTGGGGGTCGAGGGCCGCCTGGCCCTGCTGGCCCGCCGCGTGGAGCGGCGCTTCGAAGCCCTGGCGCGGCGCATGCCCAAGGCCGTGGGAGAACGCTCGGGCCTGGGAGCCATGCAGGCCTTCGTCCCCTTCGACGGCAGCGCCCAGGTGGCGCGGGCGGTGGTGCAGGCCGCCTTCGATGAGGGCCTGCTGCTGTTCACGGCGGGCTCGCAGCCGACGAAGATCCGGCTGCTGCTGCCGGTCAACACCACGGACGAGGAGCTCGAGGCCGGCTTCACGATGCTCGAGAAGGCGCTCACGCGGGTCGGCGAGAGGCTGGACCTGCCGTGTTGATGCTGCGGCCGGTGGCGGCGGACGACCTGGACGCGCTGGTCTCGCTGGCACGGGAGCTCGACTCGGTGAACCTCCCCGCGGACGCGGATTTTCTGCGCCGCCGGATCGAACGCTCCCTGAAATCCTTCCGCGGCAAGCTCGAGGATCGGCGCGAGGGTGTCTACGT
>JBDLIK010000138.1:0-7907 GCA_039714895.1 Myxococcota bacterium
CCCCGTCCTCGGTGTCGCTGGCAGTGCCAGTGAGCCCGACCAGGCTGCCGACGTCCTCCGTGGTGCCGTCGGCGGGAGTGGTGATGGAGACGCTGGGGGGGGTGTTCTGCTCCCAGTAGACGACGTGGAGCAGCGGCGCGCCCGATGGGTCACCGTCCACGGACTCAGCGGTCCGCACGCCGGTGCCGGTGATGATGAAGGCGATGGCGTTGCCGCTCGACCAGCCAACCTGGTCCACCAGCTCCTGGATGATCGGGCTGAGATCCGGAGTTCGCTGGTCGAGCCACGCCTCGCCGAGGTTTGGCCAGGGCGGCGGCTGCCACGTCACCGATGTGCTGGTGCGGGCGCGACTCGAGATATCGAAGGCTGTTTTGAGGATGGGGGAGGCCGAGACCGCCGAGTCCCCTTCGATCGTCAACACGGTACCGGGCGGTGAGTCGTCGTCTTCCACCTTGAACTGGACCCAGGCGTCGAGAATGATGGAACCGGCCGGGAGGTCGACTTCGGGAAAGCGGATGGCGACGGTCTGAGGCCAGCCATCTTCCACCACCAGCTCCAGGTCGCCGCTGCCGCGACTGACGTTTCCGGATCCATCCCCGGCCTCCTCGGCGTCGTCGAGCCGATCCTGGATGCGCAGCTCGAAGACCAGCGACCCGTCCGGCATGGCGACGGCCACGTCGAGCTCGTCGCCCGACAGCAGCTCGCCGTCGCTCGCCCGGAGGCGCAGCCGGTAGCTTCCGGCGTCCGAGAAGGTCGCGGTCGTCGCCGGCTGGCTGGTGTCCGCAAAGCTGACGATGCCTCCGCCGGCCACCTGCGCCCATTCGCTGGAGAGCAGACCCCCCGGAATCCCATCGTCGGTTACGCTGCCCTGCAGAGAGGCGCCGTCGCCCAGGGTGATGTTCTGATCGGGACCCGCCCCGACGACCGGCGGCGTGTTCCCCGGCGTCGAGGGCGGCAACGACATCTCGTAGACCCGCCCGTCGTTCTCGTTGGGATCCTTGCCGTTGTCCGTACCCCGGTCGGTGATCCAGAGGCTCTGGACGCTCGGGGTCACGCTGCTCGGAGCCAGGGCGAGTCCCGAGGGCTTGTCCGCGTTCGCGGCGGAGACGTCGATCGTCGCCAGGACGTCGCAGTCCTGGCTCGCTTGTATGACCAGCGTCGTTGGCTCGCCGATCAGATAGAGCCATCCGGTAGAGTCGTCGCAGGCGATGCCTTCCGGGTCCTGTACGCCCATGGCAGTCGTGTCGCAGCTCGTGACCAGGTCGTCACCGCCCGGCGCGACCCCGTCGAAGATCCCGTTGCTGCCCGGCTGGATCTCGTAGAACTCCGCATTGACGCCATCGGCGACGAACAACGAACCCTGGCAGAAGGCCAGCCCCTCGGGGTCGCGGGAGCCGAATGGGCCGGTCGGGAACGAAGAGATGCTGTCGTCGGAAGTCAGGCAGACCTGGTCCGGTCCGGGGTCCAGCACGTGGACCGAGCGCGTCCCCGTGTCATCGGTGAGGAAGCAAAACCCGTTGGCCGGGTCGATCGCGACGCCCGTCGGCTCATCCGAGAAGGTGGTGGTGTCGAACGTATCCAGGAGCGTCCCGAAACGATCGTGCTCGAACATGTTGACGCCCTGGTAGATGCTCATCTCGTTCACTTCCGAGTCGGACATCAACATCGAGTCCCTGCTGGCCTGGTAGGCGATGCCGGCGGAATCCGGGCTCGGGGGAATGAAGCTCGATGAGTCGATCGTCTGCTCGAGGTCCGAGACGGGCGTCGTGAGTGAGGCCGTCGATAGATTCGAAGACTGCAGCAGCAGCGCGGGCTCGCTGGCTTGCGGCTGACCCCCCACCGAAGGGACGAAGGTCCACTCCGTGACCTGGGGTGACCCTGTGTCGAGGTCGAAGGTGGCGAGGTAGAGGTGCGTGCGCTCGGGTGCATCCGTGGCGTCCCAGCTCGCCCCGAAGGTCATGGCAAGGGGGGAGAAGGCTCCGAGCTCAGGCAGCTGGCGCTGCGCGTGGAAATTCCCATCCGCGTCCACCTCGTAGATCTCGCCTGCGGCGGGCGAGAGGAGATAGAGGTGCTGCGACAGCGGATCGAGCGCCAGACCCCGGAGATCGGTGAGCGCGGCCAACCCCGTCGGAAGCGGGATCTCCGTGGAGCGGGAGTAGCGTCCGCCCTCCAGCCGTACCAGGGTCCCCCGGGCTGCATCGAGGATGAAGAGATCGCCGGTCGTGGGGTCGAGGGCCATGCCCGCCGGCTCGACCAGGCTCACTCCACCCACTCGGAAGGTCCGGAAGCGCGGACTGCCGCCGGGCCGCTGCACCTCGACCTCGATCAGATCCCCCGCAGAGTGGTCGAGGAGAAGCAGCTGGTACGTTCCGTCGTCGCCTCCCGTGAAGGCCAGGTTGATCGGGTCTGGGATCTCGATGCGGAGCAGGCCTTCTAGCGTGTCGGAGCCGTCCGGAATGAGAATCGTGGCCATGCCCGGGTACGGCGTGTCCGGCCGCAGCCGGATCCCGGCCATGGGCAGCAAGGCGAGCCCGGGCGCGCCTTCGGGGCCGCTCTCATCCGCCTCGACGATGCGGAGGCGCCGCATCGAGTCCAGGCTGCTCTCGGCCCACGCCGATCCGGGCCCGAAGAGACACGAGAGGACGACAAGCGCGGTGGCGACGGCGCGAAACCTCGTGCTCGACGTCGTCTGGCTTTCCAAGATGAGGTGATCCACGCTTGTCCGGTCGGTGAGGACAGCAGGCTCTCGGGCTCCAGTGCCCGAGGGGCCTCGTTGTCCGAGCGAGCGCCGTTCCCGAGAGCCCGGCTCTCGAACACGGTCTGTTCGGGACGAGAAGTCCCTATCGAATGTTGATGAAGGCACCGTCTGAGATCGGGATGCGCGCTGAGGCTCACATCCCCGAGTGCCCCTGGTCCTCGTCGGACGCCAAAGAGCTATCGCACGGAGCTCGAATCCAACCCCGCTCTAGAGGCTGTAGCGCGGGAAGAGGAACGACGGAATGGCCTGCCTCCACCACCACGACCATCGTGCCAACATTGTGGGCGCCACATAGAGTCGATCCCCGTCCATGAGCGGAACGGTCGGACTCTGGATGAGATCCTCGAGGTCGAGCTTCCAGCTGACCACCATTTCGTCGGTGGGGCGCATCAGGTAGACCGAGTTGCTGGTGGTCTGCTCCGACCAGCCCTCGGCCTGCGCGAGAAGCTCCACGAGACCCATCCCCTGCGGAGGGATGGCATAGGGCCCCGGAGCCGACACCTGACCGAATACGTACACGGTCTGCTCGCCCACCGTCGGGAAGCGGATCACGTCTCCGGCCTGCAGCGCGACATCGAGACGGGAGGTGCCCTCTTCTCCCCGGTGAAGCGGCGGATACAGGCTGTAGGTCGTCCCCCCCCGGCTGAGCGTCCCCTGAACGGGATTCGCCTCGGGAGAGAGACCCTCGGCGGCGCCCAGGGCGTCTCCCAGGGTGCGGAGGTTCTCGCAGAGGTGGTAGCGCCCCGGCATCAGGAACGCGCCGACGAGGTCCACCGGCTCGGAGGCACAGCGGAGGATCTGGACCTCCACCTGGGCGTTCTCGACGACTCTCGCGTATCGCTCGTGCACCAGCCCGGCGATCTCATCCCTCGTCAGCCCTGCGACCTCGAGTCGCCCCAGGAACGGCAGGTGGATGTGGCCGTCTTCCCCGATCAAGGAGGATCTTCCGGCATGCTCGGTCTCGGTCTGAGACCCGAGATCCGGACGACCAAACACCTGGACGGAGATCTCGTCGAGGGGTCCTACGCGATAGGGAGCGATCGGCTCGCTGTCGGTGAGAGTCGCCACGTCGGGTTGGACCGGCAGCTCCGACATGAAACTCTGCATCTGGGAAGGGACACTCTGATCGGCCTCGATCTGGAGGGTCGACACGCATCCAGTGGAAGCGAGCGCCCAGATCGTCAAGAGGAGCAGCGATCGATCTAGCCGGAACTTCATTCTCTTCTCCATCGAGCGGGGCTGGCGTATCGGCCCATGGCCTCGACGCCGGACCCGGCTTCAACCGTCTTCGGATTCAGGGAATGAGGCGCAATCCCACAATTCGGTGTGCAATCGATCGGAAACCCGGCGCTGATCGGAGCGCACGAGGCTATGGAATGGCCTCGCGATGTTGTGGTGCTGGATCCCGTGTTGTGGCACCGGCGGGTGGACGGATTGGGCGATCGAGGAACAACCTGCACATTGCTGGAGCGTGGATCCTCTCGAGGGTCCGCCCCTGCGTCTCCTCGGCCTCTCGCTCGCCGTACCAGGAGGCTCGGTGGGACCCGCCGCGATCGCTGGCGCGCCCGACTCCGGTTCGGAGCTGACTCCGGAGCTTGGGGAAGGCGCGGTTGTTCGCTCGGCTCACCGATGGCAAGCTTCTCGCGATGGAGCAGGTCGCAGTACTCTGCCTGACCTTCGCGGGCCTCTGCGCCGCGGGGTGGACGCTTCGAGGCCTGCTCCAGCGTGCTCTCGTGCCTCCGGCAGTGTCGCTGATGGCGCTCGGGGCCGTGCTTGGGCCTTCCGTCCTCGATGTGCTTCCCGACAGCTGGCTCGATACACGGTCCGTGCTTTCGCGAGCGGCCTTCGCAGTGCTCCTGCTGCGGGCCGGTCTGGGTCTTCCGGTTGGGCGCTTGCGGCAGGTCCTGCTGCCGGCGATTGCGTTCGGGACGATTCCTGTGGCCGCCGAGCTCCTGGCGTTCGCGGGACTCGGTCGGCTCGCACTGTTCGATCGCATGGACGTCGCCATTCTTGCCGGCTTCCTGATCGCCGCCGTCTCTCCCGCGGTCATCCTGCCGGTCATGCTCGACCAGAAGGATCTCGGTCGCGGTGCGGAACACCGCGTTCCTGATCGCATCATCGGACAGACCGTCATCAACGCCTTCGTGGCCCAGACAGGGATCCTGTTCTTCGTGGACGTGATCTGCCCGCCAGCGGGCTGGGAAGGCATCGACCGGGTCCTGATCTGGCTGCCGGTCAGCGTCGTCGGCGGACTGGTTCTGGGCGCGCTCGCGGGTCGCTTCAGCCGCTTGGAGGCATTGCTCCCCCAGAACGGAGATCCCGGGCCCGGCCGAGTGCGCGTCATCGCCCTGGTCGCGCTGGGGATCGCCCAGGCGCTCTATTTCGGCGGGGCTCGCCTCGGCCTCGAGAAC
Source organism: Myxococcota bacterium (assembly GCA_039714895.1). Lineage (GTDB taxonomy): Bacteria > Myxococcota_A > UBA9160 > UBA9160 > DASRUS01 > JBDLIK01. The sequence goes on from JBDLIK010000138.1 coordinate 5,170, forward strand.
GTCTTCGCGACGCTCGCCCTCGGCGTCGTCCTTCGTCGCCGCCTGAAGCGCTGCGAGCGATCGCTCCGCGCCGAGCTCAGGCGGGTCTGGCTCGTGGCCGAGATCATCCTGTTCGCCAACCTCGGCTCAGCAATCGACCTGGAACGGCTGGCCGACCCGCGCCTGGTGGCCCTGCTCCTTGCCATCGTAGGAGTGGCCCTGGGGGTTCGTCTCGTCGTTGCCCACCTGCTCGGCGCTCGGACTCCCCTGACCCTGGAAGAGAACCGCTACTGCACGGTCGCCCAGGTTCCCAAAGCGACGATCCAAGCGGTGTTCGGTGCCTATCCGCTCACCGTCTTTCTCGAACGCTGTAGCGGCGACCCAACCCTCGTCGACGCGGGCCAGACCCTCGTCGTCATGGCTGCCCTCGCGATCGTCACCACCGCGCCACTGGGCGCCACGCTCCTCGATCGGCTCTCCGCCAGCCACCTCGAGCCTGCCTCGGGCGGCCACGGAGGCGGAACAGCGGGAGACCCGCCTCACTGATCAAGCAGCCTTCGCGCGAATCTCGTCGATCACTTCCCGATAGGTGGCCAGCGTCCGCTCGAACATCAGCTCGAAGGTGAAACCGGTCTCGTAGCGGATTCGCCCCTGCTCCCCCAGCAGGCGCCGCAGCTGGGGCGATCCCAGTAGCTCCCTGAGGCGAGCCGTGAGCGCGCCGACATTCCCACGAGGCACGAGGCATCCGGTCGATCCATCTTCGACGACCTCAGCGACCCCACCGACGTCCGACGCCACCACGGGCAGGCCCGCACGCATCGCTTCGATGATGCTCCTGGGCAGCCCCTCCCAGCGCGAACTCAGAACGTACACCTGCGCGGCGGCGAGCAGCTCGCTGACGTCCGTGCGCATCCCCAGGAAGGAGACGCGGTCCGCGATTCCCATTTCGGACGCGAGCTGGCGCACGCTGCCCTGCCGTGGGCCGCCACCCACCAGGTCCAGCCGCCACTCGCGATCCATCAGCCGGGAGAGCGCCCGGAAGAGGGTTGCGTGGTCCTTCTGAGCCGCGAAGCGGCCGATCATCATCAGGCGCGGAGGTGTGCGCTCGGGCTGCGCCCTGTCCTCGGACGGAACGTCGGGCATTCCGTTGCGGATGACGTGCAGCTTCCCGGAGGGGCTCACATTCGAGCCCAGGGCGATGCGGCGGTCGTATTCCGAGACGACGATGATCCGCTGGGCGAGGGGGGAGGCGCCGCGTTCGATCCATCGCGCACCAAATCGCTGGAATGCGGGTACGCCCTCGCTGAACGCCCAGCCGTGGGCCGTGAAGACCGCAGGCAGGCCCAGGGAGCGCGCTGCCACGCGTGCCAGGATGCCCGCCTTCGAGGAATGAGCGGATACCAGGTGGGGTCCAAAGCCGTGAAGTGCATTCCGGAGCTGCGAGAACGCTCGGAAATCGCTCATTCCGTGGGAGTCGCGGGAGAGGGCGGGAATCTCGACGAAGGGAACGCCGAGGTCACAGAGCTGTTCGCGCAGGATGCCTGCCGCACCCCCGAAGACGGCGGCCTCGTGTCCATCCGCTCGAAGGCGGGTGGCGAAGTCCCGGACGTGGATCTGCGCGCCGCCGAGATCGTCGGCGCGGGTGATGACGTAGGCCACCTTCAGGAGGTCGTCCTCCCGGACGAGTGAGCGCAGGGGGGCCGCGTTCGATGTGAGCGGGTCGAGTGCAGCAATCATGTTGGCATCCATCTTGTGGCCGGGGTTTGCGAACATCCTGAACGGAACGAAGGAAGTCTGTGTGAGAGCACGCCTCAGTTCATTAGTTGCCCCGAGCCACAGGAAAGGTTCGTGAGATTTCTTCCGACCCACTCAAGCAACGCTTTCCATGGCCTTGGATCGATGCCTGCCTACAGCTTGCCCCCCGCCTGCCGGTTCCGAGACCGTGGCCAGAAGAAAAAATCTGCGAGAGTTCACCCGGATTCTCCACAGAACGTTGAATCACCCTGGTAAAGTCGACGCGCCTCGTGTCTCGCGGGGCAGCTGAAGCTGAAGCTCCAAAGCGGCGAATGAATCGGTGAGTACGATCTTTCTCACACGCGGTCGACAGATCAGCTTTGCGCTTGCCATGAGCGACCTCTTGCTCCTGTCGCTCGGACTCGTAGGGTTGGCACTCGCGTATGAAACGGCCGGTACGGTAGGGATCTCGTCTGCGCAGCTGGCGGGCTTCGCAGGCTTCATTCCGCTGCAGCTCGCCGCGTTACACGCCTTCGGCCTCCAGGCGCCTGCTGAGCCCTTCCGGATCTGGAGCTACGGCGCGCGGCTGGCTCTTGCGCTGGTGCTGGGGCTGGCGGGGTTCGGAGCAGTCAACCAGCTCTGTGGGGTCGCGATTGATCCCCCGCTTCTCGCCGCTCACGTTTCAGGTCTGTTCTGTCTGCTCTTCGCGGTCCGTTTCATCGTGCTGGGTTGGGCGATTCCTCGATCGCCTCGCCGCAGGCTGGCGGTGGTGGGAGAGGTGTCCGCGGTCCTCGAGCTCGCCGGCCGCATCCAGGCGGAGCCCTTCGCGGGGTACTCGATCGTCAGGGTCTGCATTCCGCCGTCCCAGAAGCCCGATTCGGATCACCTGGACCTGGCGGGGGAGAGCATCGAGGTTACCGACGAGGTCGGGAAGCTACTCGGCAGCGGCGACTTCGACGCGATTGCCTTCGACCCGCATTGCAACAACTTCAATGACCGCGACCTCTGCCAGCTTGCCGAGCTCC
>JBDLIK010000139.1:0-7892 GCA_039714895.1 Myxococcota bacterium
GAACACCGAGCGTCCGGTCACGGTGACCCACGGCACGAACCGGCTAGTGGGCTCGGAGCCGGACGCCATCCGGCTCGAGGTGCGGAAGATCCTGGACGGACCTCGTCCGAGCGGGCAGCGTCCTTCGCTGTGGGACGGTCAGGCGGCGGGGCGGATCGCCGACGTCCTCGAGCGCAACCTGCGGGGGATGGCATGAGCTCCGCGACGCCTTCCTTCGGGCGGCGGCTTCTAGAGGGCTGGCTCGAAGTGGCAGTCCGCTTCGGTGAGGTCCAGACCCTCGTCTTGCTCGGCCTCGTCTACTTCTTCGTGATCGGTCCGATGTCGATGGTGGCGGCCCTGGCCCGACGCGACTTCCTGGCAAAGCGGTCGCTGCGAGAGCCCGGCTCGGCCTGGCAAGAGGCAGATACTACGGCTGGAGACCTCGAGCGCTCGAAGCACCCCTTCTGAGCCGGTCAGAACAAGGACGCGATGAACATCCTCGGAATCTCCTGCTTCTACCACGACTCGGCGGCGGCGCTGCTGTGCGACGGCCAGCTGGTGGCCGCAGCCCACGAGGAGCGTTTCACCCGCAAGCGCCACGATCCCGATTTTCCGGCCCAGGCCGTCCGCTATTGCCTCGCCGAGGCGGGTCTGTCCATCTCCAACGTCGACTACCTGGCCTTCTACGACAAGCCTTTCGTCAAGTTCGAGCGCATTCTGCTCACCTACCTGGCCACCTTCCCGCGCTCGCTGCCCTCCTACTCCAAGGCGATCCCCATCTGGCTCAAGCAGAAGCTCTGGGTGCCTACCACGATCCGCAAGGAGACGGGCTACGAGGGGGAGATCCTCTTCGCCGAGCACCACCAATCCCATGCGGCAGCGGCCTTCCTGCCCTCTCCCTTCGAAGAAGCCGCCATCCTCACCGTCGACGGGGTCGGAGAGTGGGCCACCGCCACCCAGGGCGTGGGCCGGAACAACCGGCTGGAGCTGATCCGCGAGATCCGCTTTCCGCACTCGCTGGGTCTGCTCTACAGCGCGTTCACCTACTATCTGGGATTCAAGGTGAATAGCGCCGAATACAAGGTGATGGGCGCCGCCCCCTACGGTGAGCCGCGCTACGCCGACAAGATCCTGGAGGAGCTCGTCGACCTGCGAGAGGACGGCTCCTTCAAGCTCGACATGCGCTACTTCGCCTACGACTACGGGCTCACCATGACGAACCAGCGCTTCGAGGAGCTCTTCGAGAAGCCGCGTCGGACGCCCGAATCCGAGATGGAGCAGTTCCACTGGGACATGGCAGCGAGCATCCAGCACGTGACCGAGGAGATCATGCTCCGGATCGTGCGCGACCTCCACCAGCGGACCGGCATGAAGAACCTCTGCATGGCCGGGGGGGTGGCGCTCAACTGCGTGGCCAACGGCCGGATCGTCCGCGAGGGTCCCTTCGAGCAGCTCTGGGTCCAGCCCGCGGCAGGCGACGCGGGCAGTGCCCTCGGGGCAGCGCTCTTCGTGGAGCATCAGGTCCTCGAGAAGCCGCGCCGCTTCCAGATGGATCATGCCTTCTGGGGTCCCCGCTTCTCGGACGAGGAGATCCGCTCCTACCTCGACGGTCGCGGGGCGCCCTACCGGACGCTGCCCCGAGACGAGGTGATCGGCGAGACCGCCCGCCTCCTCGACGAGAAGCAGGCCGTGGTGGGCTGGTTCCAGGGCCGTCTGGAATGGGGTCCCCGCTCGCTCGGCAGCCGCAGCATCCTTGCAGACGCCCGCAATCGCGAGAACTGGCAGCGGGTCAACAAGAAGATCAAGTTCCGCGAGAGCTTCCGCCCCTTCGCGCCGGCGGTGCTCGCGGAGAAGGCCGATGAATGGTTCGACATCGATCGAGAGAGCCCCTACATGCTGCTGGTCTGCCAGGTGAACCCGGGCCGGGAGGTTCCGGCCATCACGCACGTGGACGGGTCGGCGCGGCTGCAGACCGTCACCCGCGAGAGCCACGCCGAGTTCTACGACCTGCTCTCGGAGTTCGATCGGCGCAGCGGCTGCCCGGTGCTCATCAACACCTCCTTCAACGTCCGGGGCGAACCCATCGTGTGCACGCCGGACGACGCGTATGTCTGCTTCATGCGGACGAACATGGACGTCCTCGTGCTCGGGAGCCAGATCCTCGTGAAGGACGACCAGCCGGAGTTCAAAGAGGACTTCGACTGGCGAGAGCGCTACGAGCTCGACTGAGAGACCCGCCGTCGGCGACCAAGGAGAACCCGAACGATGCTTTCCATGCTCCGTGAGCTCTGGGCCTTCATGCGGGTGCGCAAGAAGTGGTGGCTGGGGCCGATCCTGGTCACCATGGTGCTGCTGTCCGCGCTGATCGTCCTCACCGAGGGCTCCGCGGTCGCGCCTTTCATCTACGCGCTCTTCTAGCGGGGGGCGTTCGGGCCGCCAGCTGGTCGTAGAGGCGAGCGAGCTGCTCGGCGACCACGGGGTAGGCGTAGAGCCGCAGGGCCTTCTCCCGATTGAAGCGGCCCAGGGTCTGGCGAAGCGGCTCGTCGTCGAGGATGCGACGAACGGCGGCGCTGAGGGAACCCGGATCCGGGGGGCACAGGAAGCCCCCGCGGCCCTCCTCGACCATCTCGGGGATCGCACCCACCTTCGTGGCCACCACCGGGAGGCCGAGCGCCATCGCCTCGAGGACCGCGAAGGGGAACCCCTCTTCCCGGCTCGGGAAGAGCAGCAGCTGCGCCTCCCGGTAGGCCCGGAGCAGCGCGGCGCGAGCCACCGGCCCGTGGATCCGGACGTTGCGCGGGGCTGCCCGCAGCCGGGATCCCATCTCATCCGGGGCCACGCCGATCAGGTGGAACTCCACCCCGGGCAGCGCCCGGGCCACCTCGATCACGTCGAGCACCCCCTTGGCCGGCGTGAGATTGGCGACGAAGAGAACGCGCGCGGGGCCGGAAGCAGTGTCGGCGGTCGGTCGTGACGCGAGCTCGCGCTCGTCGAAGAAGTTCGGAAGCGAGACAACGGCGCCTCCCCGGCTGCCGACCAGGGTCTCGAGGTAGCGCCGGGAGGGCTCGTTCATCACCAGGTTGAGGCTGGCCCGACGGACCGCCCGCCGCAGCAGGAAACGCTGCAGCGGGGTTCCGCCCTCCCCCGCCAACGAACCGACGTTGCCGTGGTAGTGGAGCACCGCCGGGACCCCCCGCAGTCGCGCCAGCCAGACGCCGAGCAGGTCCCGGGCCAGCCCCCAGCGGAAGGAGCCCACGTTCAGATGGACGAGCGCGGCCGTTCCGAGCTCCGCCCAGAGCAGCCGCAGGATGCGCACGGCCCGGCGGAGTTCCGCGGGGTTGAGGGTCCCGGGCTCGAACTCGCGACGCGCGGTGGTGACCCGGGAGTCCACCAGCCGGCTCTGCCAGCCTCCGGGAAGACCTCGTTCGAAGAGGATCGCGGTCCAGGTGGCGATTCCGCCCCCCGGCGGCAGGACGGAGACGTAGACGACCGTGCGCGGCGGGTCGGAATCCTTCCCCCCGGAGGCCGGAGGGCGGCTCCCTTCAGGCACCCGCGGCCGGCCTCTCGGCACCGTGGTGTCGCGCGAACCAGCGTTGGAAGGTGAGCAGACGCCAGAGCTGCTCGCTCTCCTGCTCTTCCCCTCCCCGACGTCGAGCCTCTTCGAGCAGCCGAGACACTCCCTCGGGCGCGAAGTGCCCCTCCTCTCGGAGCCGGCCTGGCTCGAGATAGTCCTTCGCCCAGCTGCGCAGCTCGTCTCCCAGCAGGGCCGTGATCGGCAGCGAGAAGCCCTGCTTGGGCCGCTCCAGGATTTCCCGCGGCACCCGGCGATAGAGAACGCCGCGAAGCGGCGCCTTCTTCTCGCCCCCATGCCACAGCAGATCGAGAGGCAGACGGAAGGCGAAGCGCGCCACGCGGTGATCCAGGATCGGAACCCGTGCCTCGAGGGCGACCGACATGCTGGCCCGATCCACCTTGGTGAGAATGTCGTCCGGGAGGTACACCCTGGCATCGGCCAGCATGGCCCGCCGGACGTCGCCGTCCACGGGCGCGGCGTGGAAGCTCTCGAGGTAGACGGGGTTGGGGCGGGCGGCTTCCGCACCGCAGAGGGCCGCCAGGGTCTCCTCCCGGCATCCGCAGAGAAGTGCGTAGGCGAGGTGGGCCGCGTCCGGGCTCTCCAGGTGCAGGAGACCGTTGCGAAGCGGGCCCGAGGGAAGCCAGCCGGCCGCGGCGCGAAGCCCGCTTCGCAGAAGCGTGGGAAGACTGTGGAGCCGCAGGAGAGTCCGAAGCTTCCAGTACTGCCAGTAGCCGCCGAAGAGCTCGTCCCCCCCGTCCCCGGAGAGCGCCACCGTGACGTGCTCGCGGGTCAGCCTCGAGAGCAGGACGGTCGGGACGGCGGACGAATCGGCGAAGGGCTCGTCGTAGAGCGAGTAGATCTCCCGCGCCACGCCCACGGCGTCCTCCACGCCGACGTAGAGCTCCGTGTGTTCGGTCCCCAGGTGCTCCGCCACGCGCCGTGCGTGTGGCGCTTCGTCCCACTGCTCCTGGCGAAAGCCGATGGAGAAGGTCCGCACCGGCCCGCGGGCACGCTCCTTCATCAGAGCCACCACCGCACTCGAATCGATGCCCCCCGACAGGAAGGCGCCGAGGGGGACGTCGGACACCAGGCGGCGCTCCACCGCATCCCCCAGGAGCTCGTCGAGCTGCCGCACCGCCTCCTCGAAGTCCGAAGGCACTGGAGCCGCCTCCGGCTCGAGCAGGCTCCAGTAGCGTCTCCGCTCCAGGGCCCCGGCTTCCCAGAGGACCAGCTCACCGGGCATCAGCCGGGCCGCGTGGCGGTAGATGGTTCTGGGGCCCGCCACGTAGCCGTGGCGCACGAAGCTTCCCAGAGCGACCGAGTCGATCTCTTCCGGAAAGGCGGGGTGCACCCGCAAGGCCGAGAGCTCCGACCCGAAGCAGAGGACGCCGTCCCAGAAGCCGTAGTAGAGGGGCTTGATGCCCAGCCGGTCCCGCACCAGGACGAGGCGCTGCTCGGCGTGATCCCAGAGCGCGAAGGCGAACATGCCGATGAAGCGGTCGAAGGCCTCGCAGCCCCACGCCCGGTAGGACTCGAGAACGACCTCGGTGTCGCATTCGGTGCGGAAGGCGTGGCCGAGCGTCGCCAGCTCGTCGCGCAGCTCGCGGAAGTTGTAGATCTCTCCGTTGTAGGTGATGGTGACCCGCCCGTCCGAGCTGGTCATGGGCTGATGACCGGCATCGCTCGTGTCGAGAATCGAGAGTCGGGCATGGCCGAAGCCGAGCGCGTAGTCGGACCCGCGCAGGGCGAAGTCGTGCTGCCAGGTGCCGAAGTCGTCCGGCCCTCGGTGGCGCAGGCGCCGAGTCATCGCGCCCACCCGCTCGGCCGCGGCGCGGTTTCGGGGGCCCAGCACTCCGGAGAAGCCACACATGCGGGAATCCACAGGCTCGAACGCTCGCCGGGCGGAGACTCGTGGCCGGCACGCGTTCTTCGAAAAGCCGCTCAGGCTAGCATGTCCGCTGCGCCGCCACCGACCTCGAAGTCCACCAGGAGCCTGGCCGCGCGACCCTATGCTAGGCTGGCTCCGCCGTGTCCACGCCGCGTCCGGAGGACTCCGGGGACGACCTCGTCTTCCGCGGCGAACGCGAGGTGGTGCTGCTCGGGGGCCGTTCGCGCTTTCGCGCCCTGCCGGTGCAGGATGATCGCGAGGTCTGGTTCCACGGCCACCTGCTGGGCGAAGATCCCACCGGACTCCCGCAGAGCAAGGCCTGCGGTGACGTTCCGGGCCGCTTCCTGCTCGTCAGCTTCGAACCCTCCAGGCGACGGGTGGAGGTCGCGGGAGACCGCTACGGATTCGTGCCGCTCTACCACGCTACTGTACGGGATCGACTCTATCTCTCGACGGAGCTCGCCGACTTCGTGCGACGGGGCCTGCTTCCCGCGGAGCCCGATCCCATCGCCCTCGGCGACTTCCTCGCCTTCCAGCTCGCGTTGGGGCCGCGCACCTGCCTGAGCGGCGTCTCGACCCTCGAGTCCGGCCGGTCGCTCTCCGTCGACCTCGATTCCCTCGAGATCCAGCAAGCCCGCAGCTTCGACCTCGCCGCGCGGCTCCGCGACGGGAAGCGTCCGTACGCCGAGGTCGAGGAGCAGCTGATCGAGCTCTTCATCGCCGCCCACGAGCGCTGCCTCGGGAACGCAGACCGAGTGGGTCTCACCCTGTCCGGAGGGATGGACACGCGCTGCCTGCTGGCCGCCACCCTCCACCTGGGCTACCCGGCGAAGGCCTACCACGTGAGCGTGCCCGGCAGCCGCGCCGAGCGCTACGCCGGCCTGATCGCGCAGACCGCCCAGGTGCCCTTCGAGGCCCATCCCCTCGACCGCGCGTTTCCACCACGGTACTACGCGCTGCTCTCGCGCGTGGTGGAGCAGACCGAGGCCATGAAGTTCGTACCCCAGCCCGAGATGCTGTGGCTGCGTGACGTCGTCGACGAGGACTCGGTGGTGCTTCACGGTGCCTTCGGCGAGATCGCCAAGCTCGACGTCCTGCGCGACTACCACTTCGACGAGGCCGTCCTCGGCGCCAGCCGTGACTCCCTCGCGGAGGTGCTGTGGCGCCGCTACGAGAGTCGTTGGCGCTCCAACCTGCGAGTCTTCGATCCGGGCTTCCGCGAGAGCCTCGGAGACCCGAGGGAGCGCCTCCACAGGGTCCTCGCAGCCTACGACGCGAACCTGGGCGTGCCAGAGGTCCTGCAGCTCCTCTACTTCGACGAGTTCATGAAGTCGGCGCGCTACGGACACCAGCTGTGGAACGAGCGGGTGGCGATCCGCTTCCCCTTCGCCGACCCGGCCTGGGTCGATGCGCTGCTCGGCGTGCGCTTCCAGGACCGGGTGCAGCAGCGCTTCCAACCCGCCTTCCTGGAGCGGGTCCGCCCGGACCTGGCGGCGCTCCCCGACGAGAACACCGGCACCCGCGCCGCCGCCTCGCCTCGGCTGCAGCAGCTGGTGCGCGCCATGGATCTGGCTCGGATCGCGCTGCTTCGCTCCAGCGTCGAAGCGAACCACGGGGACCTGGTGGCCTGGCTCGCCGGAATGCAGCCCTCGCCCGAAGCGGTGCTGGAGGAAGCCGGCCACGACCCGGCCTTCGACTCGGCCCGGGTGGCCGAGCTGGCGGCGTCCGTGCGCCGGGGCCAGCGGCGTTTCGGGCCCGCACGGGCGCTCGCGCTGCGTCCCGCGCGGCGTGACGCCCAGGCGCTGCAGACGTTTCTGTGGACGCGACTCTCCTGGCGCTGGCTCGAAGGGCTCGGCCACGCCTGAGAGCCTCAGCCGGAAGGGTCACCCTCCAGCGCCACCCGCAGCAGGTCCACCTCGGCCTGCACGGCGGAGTCGGCCGGGCGATGGGCCAGACGCTGGCGCACGCTCTCGAGCTGCTGGAGGGTCTGGCGGGCCCGCTGCTCATAATTCTCTTGATCCCGGGAGCGGAAGACGATCGTCTCCTCGGGTCGCGGAGCCGAGTCGCTCGCGAGCACGGGCAGTCCCAGGGAGAGCGCCTCGCGGATCGAGAGCGCATCGCCGTCGCTCAGGGTGGGCCGCACCAGCAGGTCCACCAGCTCGTACACGGGGTAGAAGATCTTCTGCGGTGGGGTGAACAGCCACGACGCGCCGAGGCCTCGACGCGCCACTTCGGCGCGCAGCTGATCCGCGTACTCCGGGCTGCTGCCGACGATCTCGATGAGGGACCAGAGGCAGCCGAGGCGGGGATGGCGATCTCGCAGGCGCTCCACCAGGTCGAGGGTCATGTCGATTCCGTAGAGATCGACCCCGCCGCGCAGCACGGCCGCGCCGGTGCCGAGCAGCACCGGGTCGTGCTCGGCGCAGAAAGCGCGGATCTCCGGGGAGATCT
>JBDLIK010000140.1:0-7890 GCA_039714895.1 Myxococcota bacterium
GCGGTCGGCATCCTGATTGCCAGCGGCGCGCTCGAGGCCGAGAGCATGCGGGACCGGGGCCTGGTGGGGGAGCTGGCGCTGGATGGCCGCCTGAGGCCCGTGACCGGCGCCCTGTCTCTGACGCTGGCCGTCCGTGAGGCGGGCTGCACCGAGGTGGTGGTCCCCGAGGCCAACGGACCGGAGGCAGCCCTGGCGCCCCGGATCGCGGTGTTCCCGGCTCCGGATCTCCGAGCCGCGCTCGCACACCTCACGGGCGCGGAGTCCCTGCGGATCTGCCCGGCGCGTCCGCCTTCCTCTCCTGCCTCTGCCAGCGGCGACCTCCTCGACATCCGCGGTCAGGAGGGCGCCAAGCGAGCCCTCGAGGTCGCGGCTGCCGGGGGGCACGGGCTGCTGCTGCGGGGTCCGCCGGGCTCTGGGAAGACCATGCTGGCCCGACGCCTGCCGGAGCTCCTTCCCCCTCTCGGGTTCGAGGAGCGCCTCGAGGCCACCCGCATCCACGGGGCTGCCGGCCGTCTCGCCGGGGGTGAGCCCGTGCTGTCAGGGCGCCCGTTTCGTGCGCCGCACCACAGTGCCTCGCGAGCCGGGCTCCTGGGCGGGGGAAATCCCCCGCGTCCCGGAGAGGTGTCCCTAGCACACCGGGGTGTGCTGTTCCTGGACGAGCTCCCGGAGTTCGAGCGACGCTCTCTCGAGGCTCTGCGGCAGGTTCTGGAGGAGCGCCGGGTGACCCTGGCACGAGCGGGAGTCTCGTGCAGCTTTCCCGCCGACTTCCTGCTGGTGGCCGCAACCAACCCCTGTCCCTGTGGCTGGCGCCTCTCGCGCCAGCGCGATTGCCGCTGCGACCCGGGGGCCGTCGCCCGCTACGCGGGACGACTCTCGGGCCCGCTGCTCGACCGCATCGACCTCCACGTGGCGGTGCCGGCAGTCGCCTGGAAGGATCTGGAGGCACCCGCGTCCGGATCGTCGACTCAGGAGGTCCGCGAGCGGGTGGGTGCGGCCCGCGAGCAGCAGGGCCGGCGCCTGAGAGGGCTGTCAGCCGTCGGCCTCCGCGCGGGCAGCTTCGGAACCAACTCCCAGATCCCCGACGGTCGACTGGACGAGCTGGTGGCCGCAACTCCCGATGCCCTGAGGCTGCTCGGGCGCGCGGTGGATGGGCTCGGCCTCTCGGCCCGAGCTGCCAGGCGCCTGCTGCGGGTGGCTCGAACCGTCGCCGATCTCGAAGAGGACGCGCGCGTTGGCCCGCGGATCCTCGCCGAGGCGCTCTCCTACCGACCCAGGGACCTCCTCGATGATCCCTGAACGCCCCCTAGGGGCTGACGGTGTCGGAATTCGTACATGCTGCGACCGGAAATTGTCACCTCGACGCGGCGGCTGGAATCAAATCTGGCAGGGCCATGCTCCAACTGCCCGAGATTCAGAGAGAATTTTCGAGGCCGGGATTGCGTCGGAGCTTGGCATGGAACGTGCTGTTCCAGGTGCCAGGAGGTGAGGACATGGGCGCCGTCATTGAGGGCACAGCGAGCGTCGAGGTGCCGGTCATCGAGACGACCCTGCTCGAGCTCGTACGGGTCGTCTCGGAGGTGACCGAGGACGATCGCGAGGTCGTGACCACCGTGATGGAGATGCTGCGCAGCGGACGGGTGCGCCTGTGCGGCACCCTGCGCGACAAGAACCTCGACGCCGCCTGACCGAGGGCGCCGGACTCACCTCTTCGCCCCGCGGGGCCTACCCGCCGCTCCACGTGCCTCGGCGTGGGGATCCTCTACCCTCGCGCCTCGGGGGGATCTTGCATGGAAGAGCAGGAGGAGCTCGCCCTCTCCGGGGGCGGCGGCGGAAGGCGCGGTGCGCGAAAGCCCCCGAAGCGGAAGGCCAAGGCGACTCCGCGCCGAAGCGCCGCCGCCAAACGCACCAAGGCGCCCGTCCGGCGCCGCGGCAGCGATGCCAACGAGATGGCCAGCCGGCAGCGGGACATCTCCGTCTCGGAGTTCTTCGCCAAGAACCGGCACCTGCTCGGCTTCGACAACCCCTCCAAGGCCCTGCTCACCACCGTGAAGGAGGGGGTCGACAACGCCCTCGACGCCTGCGAGGAGGCGGGGCACCTCCCGGACATCCGGGTGGAGATCCAGCAGCTCGGTGAGACGCGCTTCCGAGTCGCCATCGAGGACAACGGGCCGGGCATCGTGAAGTCCCAGGTGCCCAAGATCTTCGGGCGCCTGCTGTACGGCTCCAAGTTCCACCGGCTGCGCCAGAGTCGAGGACAGCAGGGGATCGGAATCAGCGCGGCCGGCATGTACGGCCTGCTCACCACCGGCAAGCCCGTCGTCATCACCACCCGGACCGGGGCGAAGAAGCCCGCCCACCACTTCGAGCTGGTGATCGACACCCGCAGCAACGAGCCGCGGGTGAAGGTGGACCGCGAGGTCAAGTGGGACCACGGCCACGGGCCCCGGGTGGAGATCGAGCTCGAGGGCAACTACCGGGGGGGGCAGCACTCGGTGGACGCCTACATCCGCCAGATCTCGCTGGCGAACCCGCACGCCCAGATCACCTACGTGCCGCCGAAGCCCGAGGAACACGGCGACCAGCATGTCTTCCCGCGGGTGGCCGAAGAGCTCCCGCCGGAGACCGCCGAGATCATGCCCCATCCCTACGGAGTCGAGCTCGGGGTACTGATGCAGGCCTTCCGCGACACGCGATCGCGCAACCTACGAGGCTGCCTCACCACCGACTTTTCCCGGGTATCGGGCCGCATCGCCGACGAGATCTGCAAGAAGGCGAAGGTCACCACATCCCGACGCCCTTCCGAGATGACGCGGGAAGAGGCGGAGCAGATCCACGCGGCGATCCAGAAGACGAAGATCATGGCGCCGCCGACGGACTGCATCGCGCCCATCGGGGACGAGCTGATCGAGAGGGCGCTCCGCGCGGAGGTGGAGGCGGACTTCTTTGCGGCAGCCAGCCGACGCCCGGCCGTCTACCGGGGCAACCCCTTCCTGGTCGAGGTGGGGATCGCCTATGGGGGCAACCTGCCCAGCGAGGAATCGGTCACCGTCTTCCGCTTCGCCAACCGGGTGCCGCTCCAGTACCAGCAGGGAGCCTGCGCGATCACCAAGGCCGTCACCTCCACGGACTGGAAGTCCTACGGCCTGCAGCAGCCCCGGGGTGCGCCTCCAGTGGGGCCGATGTTGGTGATGGTGCACGTGGCCAGCGTCTGGGTGCCCTTCACCTCCGAGAGCAAGGAAGCCATCGCCAACTATCCGGAGATCATCAAGGAGCTGCGCCTCGGACTCCAGGAGTGCGGGCGCAAGGTGGGCAGCTTCGTGCGCCGGCGCCGGCGGGAAGCCGACGAGGAGAAGAAGCGCAGCTACATCGTGAAGTACATCCCCCACGTGGCCATCGCGCTCCAGGAGATCCTGGGCTTCGACGATCACGAGAAGCAACGCACCATCGACACCCTCACCAGGGTGCTCGAGCAGAGCCGGAAGATGTGATGGCGGCACGCAAGAAGAAGACGACCCGGAAGAAGGTGACCACGGCACGCCAGGTCCGTGGCCGGGCCGGCACGCGCAAGAACGCTCGCAAGGCTGCGCCCAAGCGATCCGCGAGGGCCGTCGAGAAGCGGGTGGCGGCCAGTGACGCCGAGACCACCGGGCAGATCGAGAAGACGGCCAAGGACGTCCATTCGGTGATCCGCAAGGGGCGTCGGCCCGACCTCGCGCTGCCGGTGCGCTCGCTCTCCAACGTCTCCTACGACCGCAAGGTCGGCTACCTCGAGATCGGGCGCCAGAAGAAGGTGCGCACGCTGTCGGTGAATACCGTCAAGAACTTCGCCCAGACCCTGCGCATGATGTCTCTCTCCCGTGAGTTGGTGCAGGGCAACGACTTCGCGACGAAGCGGGAGGCCTATTACATCTCGAAGAACTGGGATGAGTGCAAATTCGACGAGCAGATCGAGTCCGACTCGGTGATGGACGACATGGAGGCCTTGTTCAGCACAGGGCGCATCAACCGCGAGCAGCTGCGCTTCTACCCCGAGGAGCACAGCGGCTCGGTGTCCGGGCCGCTCATCGTGCGGGATGCCGACAGCACGGGGCAGGTGGCCACCATCGATTGCACGAACTTCGGCTCGGGCGCCTACTCCGTGCCCTCTTCTGTCGAAGAGCTCCAGTTCGAGACCAGCGCCGCCTTCGTGTTGATGATCGAGACCGGCGGGATGTTCCAGCGTCTGCAGTCCCACCGGTTCTGGGAGACGGCGAACTGCATCCTGGTGGACATGGGCGGCGTCCCCACCCGCGCTGTGCGCCGCTTCGTGCGGCGCCTCGCCGACGAGCAGGGTCTGCCCGTCTACTGCTTCGTGGACTGCGACCCCTACGGAATCGCCAACATCTACCGCACCCTGAAGGTAGGCTCGGGCTCGGCGGCCCACATCAACAAATTCTTCTGCGTGCCGACCGCGCGCTTCCTGGGAGTGACGCCCCAGGACATCGTGGACTACGAGCTGCCCACCCACCCGCTGAAAGACGTAGATACCAAGCGCGCCAAGGACGCCCTCAAGAACGATCCCTTCTTCCAGAGCCACACCGCCTGGCGCAGAGCACTCGAGCAGCTCGTCAAGATGGGAGTGCGCGCCGAGCAGCAGGCCCTCGCCATGTGGGGCCTCAACTACGTGATCGAGGAATACCTGCCGGCCAAGCTGGGCAATCCCGACAAGTTCCTGCCGTAAGGGGCTGCGGGCTCTGCCCGCAGCCATCGCTCGTGCCTCGACGTCACACTGGGCCTGCGCCGCTTCGCTCGATTTTTCCCCTCGGGGAGGCGCTGGGCAGTGTACCCTTGGCCGGCTGTGGGGGGGAGATCCGAGGACGGAATGGCTCAGGCGAGCGAAACTGGCGGCGGCACCCTGCTGGTGACGGGAGGGGCGGGCTTCATCGGCTCGAACTTCGTCCGCCACGCTCTCGGACACACGTCCGACCGGGTCGTGGTGCTCGACAAGCTCACCTATGCCGGAAGCCTCGAGAGCCTGGCCGACCTGCAGGGAGACCCCCGCTTCCTCTTCCAGCGCGGAGACATCGCCGACCCCATCACCGTCCGGAAGCTGTTCTCCGAGCAACGCCCCACCGCGCTGGTGAACTTCGCCGCCGAAAGCCACGTGGATCGCTCCATCGACGGACCCGGGGTCTTCGTACAGACGAACACCGTGGGGGCCTTCGAGCTCCTGGAGGCGGCCCGGCTCTACGTCGCCGAGCTGCCCGCTTCGGCCCGGGAAGGGTTCCGCTTCCTCCACGTCTCCACCGACGAGGTCTACGGCTCCCTCGGCTCCGAGGGCGCCTTCTCGGAGACCACTCCCTACGCGCCCAACTCTCCCTACGCGGCCAGCAAGGCCGCGGCGGACCACCTGGTGAGGGCCTACCACCGGACCTACGGGCTTCCCACCCTCATCACCAACTGCTCCAACAACTACGGGCCCTATCAGTTTCCCGAGAAGGTGATCCCGCTGATGATCCTGAACGCGCTGGAAGGCAAGGCGCTGCCGATCTACGGGGATGGGCGCAACGTGCGGGACTGGCTCTACGTCGAGGATCACTGCGAAGGCATCGTACAGGTTCTGCGCGGAGGGACGCCCGGGGAGAAGTACAACCTCGGCGGCGACAGCGAGCGCACCAACCTCGAGATCGTCGACTCGCTCTGCGCGCTCCTCGAGGAGATCCTGCCCTCGCGGCAGAATCCCGCCCTGGCCGACCGGGGCATCGACTCCTATGCGTCGCTCAAGACCTTCGTCGAGGACCGACCCGGCCACGACCGCCGCTACGCGATCGACGCCAGCCGCATCCGCCGGGAGCTCGGCTGGCGGCCGCGCCACGATCTGGCGAGCGGGCTCGCTCGCACGGTGCGCTGGTACCTGGAGCATCGCGACTGGTGCGAGGCGGTGGAACACTCCCGCGAGCGGCTCGGCCTCGGCGAGGATGGACGGACGTCGTGAAGGGCATCCTGCTGGCCGGCGGCTCGGGGACGCGCCTCCACCCCATCACCCGGGGCGTGAGCAAGCAGCTGCTGCCCATCTACGACAAGCCGATGGTCTACTACCCGCTGACCACGCTCATGCTCTCGGACGTGCGGGAGGTCCTGCTGATCTCCACCCCCGAGGCCCTGCCGAGCTTCGAGCGGCTGCTCGGGGACGGCTCCCAGTTCGGCATCGGGGTGCGCTACGCCCCCCAGCCGAAGCCCGAGGGAATCGCCCAGGCCTTCCTGATCGGGAGCGAATTCGTGGGCGGCGGGCCGGTGGCTCTGGCGCTGGGCGACAACGTCTTCTACGGACACGGCTTCTCCGACGTGCTCGCCCGGGCTTCGCAACGGACCCAGGGAGGCACGGTCTTCGGCTACTGGGTGCACGATCCCGAGCGCTACGGGGTGGTCGAGCTCGATGCCGAAGGTGGGGTGGTGGACCTGGTGGAGAAGCCGAGCGCACCGCGATCCCACTACGCCGTGACCGGTCTCTACTTCTACGACGATCAGGTGGTGGAGATCGCCGAGAAGCTCCAGCCCTCGGCCCGTGGCGAGCTCGAGATCACCGATGTGAACCTCGAGTACTTGAGACGCGGGCAGCTCGTCGTGGAGCGGCTCGGTCGCGGAATCGCCTGGCTGGATACGGGCACCCACGAATCCCTCCAGCAGGCCAGTCACTTCATCCAGGCGGTGCAGGAGCGGCAGGGCCTCAAGATCGCCTGCCCCGAGGAGATCGCCTTTCGCAAGGGCTGGATCGGCCAGGACGACCTGCTGCGCATGGCCCGCGAGATGCGCAACAACCCCTACGGCCAGTACCTGGCCCGCCTCACCACGGAAGAGCTCGGCGCATGAAGGTCCTCACAACCGCCCTGCCGGGAGTCGTGCTGATCGAGCCCCAGCTCTATCGCGATCCCCGCGGCTTCTTCCTGGAGACCTATCACGCCGCCCGCTACGCGGAGGTCGGCGTCCCTCCCACTTTCGTGCAGGACAACCATTCGCGTTCCATGCGCGGCGTGCTACGGGGGCTGCACGCCCAGCGCCAGCGGCCCCAGGGCAAGCTCATGCGGGTGGTTCGAGGTGAGATCTGGGATGTGGCGGTCGACATCCGGCGCGGCTCGCCCACCTTCGGCCGTTACGTCGGCGAGCGTCTTACCGCGGAGAACTTCCGCCAGCTCTACATCCCGCCCGGCTTCGCCCACGGCTTCGTGGTCCTCTCGGAAGAGGCAGAGGTCGAGTACAAGTGCACCGACTTCTATTCGCCGGAGGACGAGTTCGCCATCCTCTGGAACGATCCACGACTCTCCATCCCCTGGCCGGTGGAAGAGCCCACGCTCTCCGAGAGAGATGCCGGAGCCCCTCGGCTCGACGAGGTCGAGGAGATCCTGCCGCGCTTCGAGGAGTTCGAGGCTTGAGGGTGTTGCTCTGCGGGTCCGCCGGACAGCTCGGCCGGGCCGTCCAGCAGGGCTGGAACGGTCACGAGATCGTGGCGTGCAGCCACGCGGAGCTCGACATCCTCGATCTCGACGCCGTCCGCGCGACGCTCGAAGAGGTTCGCCCGGAGCTCGTACTCAACGCCGCGGCCTACAATGCGGTGGACGGGGCGCAGGCGGACCCGGAAGGTGCCTTCGCGGGCAACGCGCTCGGGCCGCGCAACCTGGCGTTGGCCACCGGCGAGCGAGGGGTCCCGCTGCTTCACGTCTCCTCGGACTACGTCTTCGACGGACGTGCCGGGCGCCCCTACCACGAGTTCGACGCCACCAGCCCCCTGTCCGTCTACGGGCGCAGCAAGCTCGCCGGAGAGGAGGCGGTCCGCAGCTTCAACCCCCGCCACCAGATCGTGCGGACGGCCTGGCTCTACAGCCCGGTGGGGAGAAACTTCGCGCTCACCATGCG
>JBDLIK010000141.1:0-7878 GCA_039714895.1 Myxococcota bacterium
GGGACACGCCTGGGGGCTCGGGGAGGATTCGGCGCCGAGTCCCGAGCAGGCGAGCGCCTGGCGCCAGGGCGTGGAGCTGCAGACCGAGAACTTCGCTCGGGGCATCCGCCAGGGACTCTTCCACCCGGGGGATCCGCGCCTGCTGACGCGCATGATGCTCGCCGTGCAGCAGGTGCAGCTCGCCCACTGGGTGGAAACGGGCATGGAACGCCCGGCGGAGGCGGTGGTGGCCGACATCGAGGCCCAGGTGAAGCGGTCCTTCTGTCCGACTATTCCGTGAGCCGGCGGTAGTCGCGCAGGTGGCGGATGGCGGCGGCCGGCTCTCCCAGGCGGTCGTGCAGGCGCGCGAGGTTGTAGTGGGCGTCGGCGCACTCGGGGTCGAGCTCGAGGGCGCGCTCGTAGACGGCAATTGCCTCGTCGAGGCGAGCCAGATCCTCCAGGACGACAGCCAGGTCGAAGGTCGCCACCGGGTCGTCGGGCCTCTCGTGGAGCACGCAGCGATAGGCGGCCTCGGCCTCCTCGAACCTTCCAGCCAGGTGATGCAGGCAGCCGAGGTTGATGCGCGCATCGGCCAGCTCGGGCTCGAGCTCGAGCGCGTGCTGGTAGGCTCCCCGGGCCTGCTCGGGCTCGCCCTCGTGCAGCTCGCAGCCCAGCCGGTACCAGTCCTCGGCCGACATGTGGATCTCGAGGGGGGTCTCCTCGCCGCGGGAGTCGCCGAGCCCCCTCACCTCGAACTCCGGCTCGGACTCGAAATCGAAGAGGCGCTGGCCGGACTCCGGATCCCAGAGCTCGCCGCGCTGGCGGGCGATCAGCTGGCCACGCTCCGCGGCGATCCTCACCCCCGACAGGGGCTCATGGGCGGGTAGCTGCGCTCGCAGCCGCCGCAGGGCGCGGTGGATGCGTCGGGGCGCGAGCCGCTCGGAGGACAGCCGCTTCACCAGGCGCAGGAAGGCCAGGTCCTGGAAGGAGAAGTGCAGCTCGCCCCGAGGTCCGCGGCGGGGCTCCAGCAGTCCCGCCGCCACGAAGCGGCGAATCTGCTGCACCGTGAGCCCGAGCAGTCCCGCCACCTCCTTGACACTGTAGGCGGACGGCTGCTCTTCGGGCACACCGTTACCCGTCCGCTTTGCGTGACCCTTTGCCCCGAGCCGACTTGCGAGCGCCACCCGCGGAGCTCGCGGCGCTGGTACGGCGCGGCCCCTTGCGCCCCCCGGCTGCGGCCTTCCCGGCCGGCTCGGGCTCGAGGCTCGCCTTGAGGGCTTCCATCAGGTCGATGATCTGGGCCTTCGGCTCCTCGGAGGGTGCGAAGGTGACCTCCGAGCCCTCCACCTTCTGGGCGATCACCTCGGTCAGGCGCTGCTTGACCGCGTCCTGGTAGGACTCCGGGTGGAATTCTTCGGACGCGATCTGTTCGATCAGCTGAACGGCCAGCGCCAGCTCGGCGTCGGTGAGGGTGGCATCGATGCGCTCCACTTCCTCGAAGGAGCGGATTTCGTCGGCGTAGCGCAGCTGCTGCATGAGCAGGCCGTCCTCGAAGGGCCGGAGCAGGACCAGGTATTGCTTGCCCCGGGCCGCATACCGGGCCAGCGCGCAGCGCCCGGTCTCGGTCATCGCCCGAGCCAGCAGCTTGTAGGGCTTGTCGCCGCCCTTGTCGGGCCCCAGGTAGTAGGCGCGCTCGAAGAACAGAGGATCCACCTCGGCCAGCGGCACGAACTCGGTGATCTCGATCAGGCGGGAGGCCTCTTCCTCCAGCGCCTTGATCTCCTCGTTCGTGAACACCACGTACTGGCCCCGGGCGAACTCGTAGCCCTTCACCATCTCGTCGCGCGGTACCACCTGCTCGTCCTTGGGGCAGACGTACTGCTGCTTGAGACGGGTCCCGCAGCGGTGCAGCATGTTGAAGGACACCCCGGAGCCGCTCTGGCCGGTGGTGAACAGCCGGACGGGAATCGAGACCAGCCCGAAGGAGATCGTGGCGGTGGATATGGCGCGGGCAGCCATCGCCGGGAAGTATTGGGGAGCCGCTCGCAGAGGTCAAACACTGGTTCGCGTGGACACAAGTACCTGAGCTGCATGGAGAATCATGCCCAAGACCGGCCCTGACAGACGGAGCCTCGAGACCTATCGCGCCAAGCGCACCCCGGGCGGCACTCCGGAGCCCATGGGGGTGACCGGGGTCCGCCCCCGGCTGTTCGTGGTCCAGCAGCATGCGGCGCGGCGTCTCCACCACGACTTCCGGCTGGAGTGGCGCAACGTGCTGCTCTCCTGGGCGGTGCCGCGGGGTCCCTCCCTGGACCCCGCCGTCAAGCGCCTGGCCGTGCACGTGGAGGATCACCCGGTCGACTACGCCGACTTCGAAGGGGTGATCCCCGAAGGGAACTACGGTGCCGGGGCCGTCATCGTCTGGGACCTGGGACGCTGGACCCCCCTGGAAGACGTCGAGGAAGGTCTGCGCCGAGGAAAGCTGCTCTTCGATCTCGACGGCTACAAGCTGCACGGCACCTGGACCCTGGTGCGGACGGGGGGACGCGCCAAGCCGGACTCCAAGGAGTGGCTCCTGATCAAGAAGCCCGACTCCCACGCCCGCCCGGACGAGGAGGCGGCAGCGCTGCCAGCGGAGTCGGTGCTGTCCGGGCTCACCCTGGAGGAGCTCGGCGGCGGATCGAAGCGCATCGCGCGCATGCGGCGCCGGCTGAAGCGGAGCGGAGCCCCTCGGCGGGACGTACCCGCCAACTCCCTGCGGCCGATGCTCGCCGAGCGCCGCGATCGGCCCTTCGATCGCCCGGGCTGGTTGTTCGAAGTGAAGTACGACGGCTACCGCTGCTTGATCGAGCGCCGGGCCGACGTCATCAGACTGCGCTCCCGGCGCGGCCGCGACCTCACGCCGACCTTCCCGGAGCTGGCGCGGGCCGTCCGTGCCCTCCCCATCGACCACGCGGTGCTCGATGGAGAGATCGTCGCACCCGACGCCGAGGGGAGGCCGGTCTTCCAGCGTCTGCAGCGCCGCGCCCAGCTGCGGCGACCGCGGGAGGTGGAGCGGGCGGCGCTGGAGATCCCCGTCGCCTTCTTCGCCTTCGATCTCCTCGCGCTCG
This sequence comes from Myxococcota bacterium, assembly GCA_039714895.1. Classification (GTDB taxonomy): domain Bacteria; phylum Myxococcota_A; class UBA9160; order UBA9160; family DASRUS01; genus JBDLIK01. Next base: position 3,090 of record JBDLIK010000141.1, read on the forward strand.
AGGACCACGACCTGCGTCCGCTTCCCCTGCTGGAGCGCAAGGCCCTGCTGGAGATGCTGATCCCGGCCCGTGGCGCGCTGCGCTTCTCGTCCCACTTCGAGGAACGCGGAAAGGCCGTCTACCGGGAGATCACGCAGCGGCGTCTCGAAGGCATGATGGCCAAGAAGGCCGACTCGCCCTACGTGAGCCGGCGCTCGAGCCACTGGCAGAAGCTGCGCGCCCTGCGAACCGACGACTTCGTGGTGCTCGGGTTCACACACCCGGGCCGGGGTCGTCGGGGCTTCGGCGCCCTCCACCTCGGCGCCTTCGCGGGAAGCGAGCTCCGCTACCTCGGGCGGGTGGGGAGCGGCTTCGACGAGGCGCGGCTCGACGCGCTGCGCGCCGAGCTCGACGCCTCGATCCGTGAAGCGCCCGCCTGCCCGGTCCCCGCAGCGGCGGCTCGGGACAGCCGCTGGGTGGAGCCGCGGCTGGTGTGTGAGGTCCGCTACGCCGAGCTGACCTCGGACGGTTCCCTGCGTCAGCCCGTCTTCCTGCATCTGCGCGACGACAAGACGCCCGAGGAATGCCTCCACCCCGAACCCAGCGAGGCGGAGCCGGTTGCGGTGGAGGCGTCGCCGGATCCCGAGCCCGAACCGAGGGACGTTCCCTTCACGAACCTCGACAAGGTGTTCTGGCCCGAGGAGGGCTTCAGCAAGGGCGACCTGATCGACTACCACCGTCGCGTCGCGCCCTGGATCCTGCCCTACCTCGCCGACCGTCCCCTGGTGCTGACCCGCTATCCCGACGGGATCCTGGGCAAGTCCTTCTTCCAGAAAGACGCCCCCCAATGGGTCCCGAGCTGGGTGCGCACCGAGCGCATGTGGAGCGAGCACGCCAGCCGCGAGATCCACTACTTCGTCTGCGACGAGCTCGAGCAGCTCCTCTACGTGGTGAACCTCGGCACCATCCCGCTCCACGTCTGGTCGAGCCGGGTCGCCAGCCTGCAGCAGCCGGACTGGTGCATCCTGGACCTCGATCCCAAGGGAGCGCCCTTCGCCGACGTGGTGCGCGTGGCCCGGGAGCTTCGGACGCTCTGCCGGTCCATCGAGCTGCCGAGCTACGCCAAGACCAGCGGCTCGACGGGGGTCCACGTGCTGATCCCGCTGGGCCGGCAGCTCACCTTCGAGCAGTCCCGCCAGCTGGCCCTGGTGCTCGCGCGCGCCGTGGTGGGCCGGCTGCCGGAGATCGCGACCGTGACCCGCCGTGTCTCGGCCCGAAAGGGGCGCGTCTACGTGGACGCGCTCCAGAACGGACACGGTCGTCTGCTGGCGGCCCCCTTCTGCGTGCGACCGCTGCCCGACGCGCCGGTCTCCATGCCCGTGCGCTGGCGGGAGGTGAGCGCGCGGCTGGATCCCGGCCGCTACACCCTCCGGACTGCGGCCGCGCGGCTCCGAAGGTTGGGAGAGGACCCGCTGCGCCCGGTCCTCGAGGATCGGCCCGATCTGCTCGGCGCCCTCGAGCGGCTCCAGGAGCTCGTCGGAAACTAGAGCGGGCTACCGTTCGCCCGGGAGGATTCGTCGTGAGCACCGTCAGTAGCCGGACCGAGGGCCCCGTGTGCATCGTCAGCATCGAGCGGCCGGAGGTCCGCAACGCGGTCGACCGTCCCACCGCCGAGGCGCTGGCGGCGGCGTTCCGACGCTTCGAGGCGGACGAAGCCCTGTGCGCCGCGGTCCTCACCGGGGCCGGCGGCGCCTTCTGCGCCGGTGCCGACCTCAAGGCCGTCTCGGCGGGACGCGGCAACCGCGCCGCTCCCGACGGCGACGGTCCCATGGGACCGACCCGCATGCATCTCGACAAGCCCGTGATCGCGGCGGTGGAGGGCCCCGCCGTGGCCGGCGGGCTCGAGCTCGCGCTCTGGTGCGACCTCCGTGTCGCCGCACGGGACGCCGTCTTCGGCGTCTATTGCCGTCGCTGGGGGGTGCCGCTCGTCGACGGCGGCACGGTGCGGCTGCCGCGCCTGGTGGGACACAGCCTCGCCCTCGACATGATCCTCACCGGTCGCGCCGTCTCCGGGGAAGAGGCCTTCCGCTTCGGGCTCGCCAACCGGCTGGTGGATTCCGGAGGCGCCCTCGCCGCCGCCATCGAGCTCGCGGGCTCGCTGACGCAGTTTCCCCAGCGCTGTCTGCGCAGTGACCGTCGCTCCTCCTACGACCAATGGGGGATGGACGCGGAGGCGGCGCTCGCCCACGAGATGGAGCTCGGGCTCGAGGTGATCGCCTCCGGGGAGACGCGCGCAGGGGCGAGCCGCTTCGCGGCGGGGGCGGGAAGGCACGGCTCCTTCGACGGCTGAAGGTGTCCCGATCCACCGCCCACCCCTTCGAGTCCCATCCCCACCGGACCTTCTTCCGGCTGACGCTACCGGTGATGGCTTCTCTGGTCGTCGAGCCTCTGGCCGGAGTGGTGGATACGGCGTTCGTCGAGCGCCTGGGCGTTGCGCCCGCCGCCGCTCTGGGCGCCGCCACCGCGCTGCTCTCCAGCTCGCTCTGGCTCTTCAACTTCCTGGGGATCGGCACCCAGACCGAGGTCGCCCGGGGCTCGGGGGTGGGCGACCTGCCCCGGGCCCGACAGGGAGCGAGCCTGGCTCTGGTGCTCTCCTTGATCATTGCGATTGCCTATGCGGCGGCTCTGGCCTTGGCCGCCGAGCCCCTGGCTGCCTTCATGAGCGAGGATCTCCGGGTCCAGGGAGACACCGTCACCTACCTGCACATCCGGCTGCTGGGTGCGCCCGCCATGCTGGTGACCCTGGCCGCCTTCGGGGCCCTGCGCGGGCTCCAGGACATGCGCACGCCCTTGTGGGTGGCCGCGATCATCACGGCCCTGAACGTCGTCCTCGATCCGATCCTCATCTTCGGCTGGGGGGGCGTCCCGGCCCTGGGCATCGCCGGAGCCGCCTGGGCCACCGTCGCCAGCCAGCTGCTGGGCATGGGCCTGGCGCTGCTGGCGGTGCGCAGTCGCCTGGGTCTGGTGAGCCGACTGGACTGGCGCCGCAGCCGAGCGCTGCTGCGGGTGGGGCGGGACATGATCGTGCGCACGGGCGCCCTGCTGCTCTTCCTGCTGCTCGCGACCCGCACCGCCCTCCAGGCGGGAGCCGAGGCTGGCGCCGCCCAGCAGGCATTGCGCCAGGTGTGGATCCTGCTGGCCTTCCTGCTCGACGCCTACGCGACCGCCGGCCAGACCCTGATCGGCTACTTCCGGGGCGCCGAGCGGCTGGATGCAGCGCGGCACGTGGCGCGCGTGGCCTGCATCTGGGGGCTCGCGTCGGGGCTCGCCCTGGTCGGCGTGTTGCTCGCCGTCGAGAACCCCGTGATGGCCCTGCTCGTTCCTCCGAGCGCCGCGTCCTGGTTCCACAGCGCCTGGCTCTTCTGTGCACTGGCACAGCCCATGAACGCCCTCTCCTTCGTGACCGACGGCATCCACTGGGGGACCGGAGACTACGCGTACCTGCGCAACGCCATGCTGGCCTCCACGGCCATCGGGCTCGGCGGCCTCGCCCTCATCGATCCGGCCTCGCCCGACGCCCTGCTGCAGGTCTGGCTCGTCACCGGGGCTTGGACGACGTCCCGGGCGATCTTCGGCCTCGCCCGGATCCCATACGGTCCCCTCCGGCGCTCTTCCCTCTGAGCCGTCGCTGGGCGTTTTCGTTCACGCGACCCGCGGCCGGCCGCTAGCGTCCCTTCCACTCCGGCTTGCGCTTCTCCGCGAAGGCGCGGGGGCCCTCCTTGAAGTCCTCGCTGGTCACCAGCTCGCGAATGGCGTCGTAGCGCTGGCCCATCGCCTCCTCGAGGGAGGCGTGACGCAGCCCCTCCAGGGCGACGCGCTTGCTCGCGCTCACCGAGACCGGGGAGCACTCGAGGATCTCGTCGGCCCAGCGGCGCGCGGCGGCCATCACGTCGCCCGCCGCCACCACCTCGTTGACCACTCCCAGGGCCTGGGCCTGTTCGGCCGAGATGCGTCGGCCCGTCAGGATCATCCCCATGGCGGGCTTGAGCGGGATCTGCCGGGGCAGGCGGTGCAGACCGCCGGCCAGGGCGGCCAGCCCCACCCGCGGCTCGGGCAGCGCGAAGATCGCCTTCTCGGACGCCACCGCGATGTCGCAGGCCAGCACGATCTCGAAGCCGCCCCCCATGGCGAGGCCGTTCACCGCCGCGATCACCGGCTTCGCGAGATCGAAGCGCGCCGTGAGCCCGGCGAATCCGGAGGCGGGCATGTCGAGGCGGCCGCCGCCGGCCGCCTGGTATTTGAGGTCGTTCCCCGCGCTGAAGGCCCGATCTCCGGCCCCCGTCAGGATGGCGATCCAGAGCTCCGGGTCCGCCGCGAAGTCATCGAAGATCGCCGCCAGCTCCTGGTTCGCCGGCGGGTGGAGAGCGTTCAAGACCTCCGGCCGGTCGATGGTGACCACCAGCAGGTGTCCGTCCCTCTCCGAGCGACAGAACTCAGGCATCGCGGACGACCCCCCGCACTCAGCTCGGGGCCGGCTCCTCCTCGCGGTAGTAGGGTTGGAGCTGGAGCAGCTGCCCACCCACGGCGAGGATCTGATCCATCAGCTGCTCCGGGATCAGCGTGCGACGCGCGTTCTCCTCGGCGCTGGCCCGGAGCTGCTCCATTCGCTGGAAGATCGGGCGCGTCTCCTCGCGACTCTTGCCGGCCTTGAGCTGATTGGCGAGATGGCGGCTGGTGTTCTTCAGCAACCGGATGTCCTCCTGCAGCGTGTACTGGGCTCGCTGCTGAGAGAAGCTGATGTCCGGCGGCA
>JBDLIK010000142.1:0-7853 GCA_039714895.1 Myxococcota bacterium
TGGAAGCGCTCGAGCCTCGGTGGCACGCGGGGGAGCAGCGCCTGTTGAATGATCGCCGCCCGACGCAGATCCGCTTGGACGTTGTCGGCCTGCTCGCGGAGCAGTCGGCAGGCCCGCTCGAGCTGCTCGACGTGTTCGCGGAGCCTCTCGTTGCTCTCCGCCAGGTCCGCGTGAAGGCGAGCTCTCTCCGCGAGCAGGCGCCGGTGGGCGAGACCGTTGCGCACCGAGTTCCGGAGGGACTCGACGGCACGCAGGGGCTTCGAGAGGAAGTCGAACGCCCCGAGCTGCAGCGCCTTCACCGCCTTCTCCAACGTGCCGTAGCCGGTGAGGACGATCCACTCCGGCCCGGGGCTGTGCTGCTGCGACCAGCGCATCAGACTGAGGCCACCCTCGCCGGGCATGCTCAGATCGGTGATCACGAGGTCGTAGGATCGCTGCGTCAGCCGTGCCTTGGCCTCGGCAGCACTCGACGCCTCATCGATGAGGCGTGAGGGCTCTTGGCGGAGCGCGTGGACGATCAACTGCCGGAAGTCCTCGTCGTCATCGACGACCAGGATGGCCGGCAGCGACTCCTCTCCGGGGGTGTGCGATGAACCCACTGGACGTCCCGTCCCTGCCAGCATATCTCCCTTCGGGGCCCGCATCAAAGGCCCGGGGGGGGCGTCCTCGCCGCCAGGGGGCACGACCTCGGGTGCGGGTATCATGGGGGCACGAGGAGGAGCGACATGGAGCGATTCGAGGGAAGGCTGGCCGTCGTCACCGGCGGCGGCACCGGAATGGGAAGGGAGCTGTCGCGGCAGCTCGCGGCCGAGGGCTGCCAGGTGGCGATGTGCGACGTCTCCGAGGAGGCGATGGCGCAGACGAAGGCGCTCTGCGAGGCGGGAGCCCCGAAGGGCACCCGGGTGAGTGGGTTTCTGGCGGACGTCTCCGAGGAGTCGCAGGTCCTGGCCTTCCGGGACGCGGTGGCCCGGGAGCACGAGACGGACCACATCCATCTGCTCTTCAACAACGCGGGCATCGGCGGCGGGGGGAGCATGGTGGTGGACGATCGGGACGAGTGGGAGAAGACCTTCGCCGTCTGCTGGGAGGGCGTGTACTTCTGCACCCGCGCCTTCCTGCCGATGCTGGTGGCGAGCCCCGAGGGTCACCTGATCAACACCAGCAGCGTCAACGGCTTCTGGGCCTCCCTGGGGCCGAGCACCGCGCACACGGCCTACAGCGCCGCCAAGTTCGCGGTGAAGGGTTTCACCGAGGCGCTCATCAACGACTTCCGCATGAACGCGCCCCATCTGAACGTCTCGCTGGTGATGCCGGGCCACATCGGCACCTCCATCGTGATCAACTCGGGGCGCATCCTCGGCCGGGATCCGAAGGAGATGTCGGACGACGAGGCCGAGGCGGCGCGCGAGCGGATGCTCCGATCCGGGTTCCCGGTGGAGGGCGCCACCCCGGACCAGATCCGCCAGGGGCTGCAGGTGCTCGGCGAGGCCTTCCGCGACAACGCCCCGATGACCGCGGCGCAGGCAGCCACGGTGATCCTCGACGGGGTTCGCGAGCAACGCTGGCGCATCCTGGTGGGCCAGGACGCCGAGGTGCTCGACGACCTGGTGCGGGCGGCGCCGGAGGAGGCCTACGAGCCCGCGTTCATGGAGAAGCTCCGGTCGCGCACGAGCTGGATGCTAGGAGGCTAACGGGCTCCGGGCCTCCACCTCGCGGGTCTGTCCTCCATTCGCGAGGAAGGCCTCCATGCGCGCGCGCGCCTCGGGATTGGCGAGGCAGCGCTCGAACTGGCGAGCCTCCTCCACCAGGCCCGGCTCCCAGGGCGGCTCGCCCGCGATGAGCGCCGCCTTGGTGCGGGCGATGGCGTCCGCGGGGAAGGAGGCGATGCGTCGGGCCAGGCGTTCCACGAAGGGGCGGATCTCGTCGGCGGGAAGGGCACGGTTCACCCAGCCGTAGCGCTCGGCGAGGTCCGCCGGAAAGTCCTCGCCGCCCAGCACGATCTCCAGCGCGCGCCCGCGCCCGCAGAGCCGGGGCAGACGCTGGGTACCGCTGCCGCCGGGCAGGATCCCCACCGCCACCTCGGGCTGGGCAAGAACGGCCTTGCCCAGCGCGGCGAAGCGCATGTCCAGGGAGAGCGCGAGCTCGCTGCCGCCGCCGCGGCAGATGCCTTCGATCAGCGCGATGGTGGCCTTGGGCATGGTGCGGAAGCGATCGACCATCTGATGGAACGCGCTCGGTCGGTCGGGGGGCGGTGCGTCGCCGGTGGGGGCGGGGAGCTTCAGGATGAGCTCCACGTCGGCGTGGGCGATGAAGAAGTCCGGGTCGGCGCTCTGGATCACCACCACCCGCACCTCGGGATCCTTCTCGAGCTCGCGACCGGCCCGGTCCATCTCACCGATGAGTGCTATGTCGAAGAGATTGATGGGGGGATGGTCGAGGGTGAGGGTTGCCACCCCCTGCTCGACCTCGATGCGAAGACAGCGATGCGGATCCTGGGTCATGGGGTCCTCCCGTCAACTGGGTCGGGTTCCGAGCCAACGCAGGCCACGGGCCAGTGCCTCGCGACCACTCTCTGCGGGCAGCACCCCGTGGGCGATCACCAGCCGCGCGGGGTTCCAGGCCAGGGCACGGCGCAGCGCCTCGCGCGCGGCACGGCGCTTCCAGAAGCTCGCCCGCCACTCCCGCGGCGTGCTCCCGTTCTCCCCCACGAGTCCCCAGAGGCGCATGATCCAGCGCACCGGGCCGTGGAGCTGCAGGGCATCGAAGCGCTGGATCAGATCCGTGACCAGGGCGGTGCTCGAAGGTCGATGGAAGAACACCACCTCCTCCAGGAAGAAGCTGCCGCGGAAGACGACCTGGTCGATCTCGCTCGCCCACGCCGGATCCGGGTCGTCGCCGAGCTCCGTCTGGAAGCAGAGGTCCGGGCGCTTCGCGGCCAGACCGGGCGCCGCGTGGAGCTGGGCGCCGGGGAAGCGCTCGCTCCACTGCGCCAGAGAGAGATGATGCAGGGCGTTCGGGGCCACGAGATGACGAACGGCCCCGAGCGACTCGATCTCCTTGACGAGCTCCTCCGAGAGGGCGATCGGCGACCAGACCCAGAGCCCGCCGTCGCGAAGCCGAACCACGGCCATCCGGGTCGGATAGGGGAAGAAGCGCATGAAGCGCACCACGGGACCGTCGCAGAGCCAGAGGTCGTCACCGATCGAGCGGAGCATTGCGGTCTCCTACGGGATGGCGGCGCCGCTGCGCCGGATCAGGAAGTCGGCGAAGTCGTAGCGCCGCGGTCCGGGGAGCTCGCCGCGCCGCGCCGCCTCCAGGTGGGCGCAGGACGTGACCAGGGCCATGTGGGTGAAGGCCTGGGGGAAGTTGCCGAGCAGCTCGCCAGTCCCGGGATCCGCTTCCTCGGCGAAGAGCCCCACGTCGTTGGCGAGCCCGAGCAGCTGAGCGAGCACGCCCTCCGCCTCGTCTACGCGGCCGGCGTGGGCGAGAGCATCCACGAGCCAGAAGGAACAGAGCAGGAAGGCGCCCTCCCCGCCCTCGAGGCCGTCGCTGGCCCGGTAGCGGCGGAGGAGACCCCCCACCCCGAGCTCCTTCGAGACCGTCTCCAGCGTACGCAGGACCCGCGGGTCCGTCGGAGGCAGGAAGCCCAGGGCCGGTACGACCAGGGCGGAGGCGTCCGGGAGATCGCTTCCCAGAGCCTGGGAGAACCAGCCGCGCCCGCTCGCGTCTTCGAGCAGCGTTCGCTCGATGGCGTCGCGCTCGCGGGCCCAGCGCGCCGCCGCGCCACCCGAACGGCTGCCCTTGGCCAGTTGCACGGCGCGGTCGAGCGCCATCCAGCAGTGGACCTTGGAATGGAGGAAGTGCCGCGGCTCCTCACGGATCTCCCAGAGGCCGTGGTCCGGCTCGCGCCAGCGCCGGCAGACGACGTCCGCGTAGCCCCCGAGGACGCGCCAGTTCCCTTCCGTGATGGCTCCCCCGATCCGCTGGTAGAGCCAGGCCGACTCGAGGAGCTGCCCGTAGCAGTCGAGCTGGGTCTGGCCTGCGGCGCCGTTGCCGATGCGCACCGGGCGAGAGCCCCGGTGGCCCGCCAGGTGTGGCAGCTCGATCTCGGGAAGCGCCCGACGGCCCTTGATGCCGTACATGATCCGGAGATCCTCGGGGCGACCGGCACCGGTGCGCTCGACCCATCCCTTGAAGGCGGAGGCCTCGCTCGCGGAGCCGCTCACCATCAGCGAGGTGAGGGTCAGGGTGGCGTCGCGGATCCAGGTGTATCGGTAGTCCCAGTTGCGCTCGCCGCCGAGCTCTTCCGGGAGCGAGGTGGTCGGCGCAGCGACCACGGCCCCGGTGGGGGCGAAGGTGAGGGCCTTGAGGACGAGCGCCGAGCGCCGGACCAATGCGGCGTGCTGGCCTCCGGCGCGGCAGGATGCCATCCAGCGCTGCCAGAATCCGATGGTCGCATCGAGCTTCTCTTCGAAGACCGCGATGGACGGCTCCTGACGGCGCTGCCCATCGGCGCGGCACCAGCGGCACTCGACCCACACCTCGTCCCCTGCGCGCAGCGGCCAGCGCCCGCGGATGCGCGCGTCGGCCTCGCCGAGCTGCTCCGTGGCCGTGACGAAGATCGCGTCTGCACCGCCCACCACCGAGGCCTCGTGGGGCGAGAGCAGGCTGAAGCGCGGGACGAAGGAGCCGTACTCGAAGCGTGGCGCCAGGGCGACCCGCAGCACCGCCCGACCCCGCAGGCAACGCACCCGGCGCAGGATGGCGTGCTGGGCGATGGGCCGGGCCGGGTCTGCAGGATCGGCGCGCAGGGGCATACAGTCCACCAGCTCGAGGGCGCCCTCCGGGCCAAGGAAGGTGGTCACCAGAACGTTGGTATCCGGCAGGTAGCTCCGGCGGACGTCCGCCGGCCCCTCGCAGGCAACACTGAACGAGCCACCGCGCTCGGCGTCCAGAATGCGGCAGAAGACGGCCGGTGAATCGAAGCGGGGGAAGCACGCCCAATCCACCGAGCCGTCTCGCGCCACCAGGGCCGCCGAGTGGCAGTCGCCCAGAAGCGCATAGTCCTCGATGCGGCGCATCGGATGACCTAGCGCGGATGCGCCGTCATGGCGATGCCGTGCCGGAGAGGCTCGCGGCGAGCTTGCGTTCGATCGGATCAGCCATCGGATCTCCGCTGCGCGAGAGCTTCGCGCAAGAGGAGGGATGTCTAGGACACCGCGGTGAGCCCCTGCAATGAGGCCGCGCGATCCCGCAGCTGCTCCGGACCTCCCAGCAGGTGGCGGGCGACGCCGATGCGCTTGAACCAGAAGTGCAGGTTCTGCTCGTCCGTCCAGCCGATGCCGCCGTGCACCTGGGTGGCCACGCTGGCGATCTCGCGCCCGATCTCCGAGACGTGGGCCAGCAGCTGGCTGGCCATGAGTGGCGCCTCGCCGGGGAGCGCGTCGAAGCTGTGGGCCGCGTACCAGAGCAGCGATCGGGCGGGCTCGAGCTCGGCGATCATCTCGGCGCACATGTGCTTGACGGCCTGGAAGGAGCCGATCACCCGATCGAACTGCTTGCGCTGCTGGGCGTAGCCGACGGCCTGCTCGATCATCGCCTCGCAGGCTCCGAGGGAATCTGCGGCCAGCGCGATGCGTCCGGCGTCGAGCATCCTCGCGATGGCCTCGCTCGCGTCTTCGAAGACGGCCTCCGGCGCGACCTCCTCGAGGACCAGCTCCGCCAGGCAGCGGGTCGCGTCGATGGTGGAAAGGCGGCTCGTGGTGAGTCCGGCGGCGTCCGCACGCACCACCGCCAGCCCATGGCTTCCCAGCGCCAGAAGCACGTGGTCGGCTCCGCAGGCATCGAGGGCCATCAGGGCCTTGCCCGAAAGGCGCCCCCCCGAAAGCCGGACCCCCGCGCCTTCCCGGACCGAGAAGGTCTCGGTGGCCGCGACCCCGAAGACGAGGTCCCCGGTGGCGATGCCCGCCAGCCAGGGGCCGGGCTCCGCACCCGCCAGCGCGCCGAGCGCGATGGGGACCATCACCGCGGAGCTCAGGAAGGGCGTGGGGGTGACGGCATGGCCCAGGGACTCCGAGACCAGTGCCGCGTCCAGCAGGCTCAGTCCGCTTCCGCCGTGCGCCTCGGGGATCAGCACGCCGGTGGCGCCGAGCTCCGCCAGCGCCTTCCAGATCTTCCGATCGTTCGGGCAGGGCTCGTCGCGGAGCTCGCGGACCCGCGCGATGGGCACGCGGTCCTGCAGGAAGCTCCGGAGGGTCTTCTCGAGCAGGAGCTGGTCTTCCGAGAGTCCAAAGTCCATGGGGGCCCTTCAGGCCTTCGCCGGCCTGGGCTCTCGCGGCAGGCCGAGGCCACGCTCGGAGATGATGTTCTTCTGGATCTGGGCGGTGCCGCCCCCGATGATGAGACCGAGCGAGAACATGGAGTGCACCTGCCAGAAGCCACGATCGCGCTCGTACTTGCTGTGGTCGTAGAGACCCCCGAGCTCTCCCATCACGTCGAGGGCGAGCGCGGCCATGTCGAAGTTCAGCTGACAGTTCTGCAGCTTGACGACGAGGCCGGCGACCCCGGCCGACTCCTTCTTCAGGCTGCAGGTCAGGATCCGCATGCCGTGGTGCTTCATGGCGAGCACCCGCGCCTGGAGCCTCATCAGTCGGTCCCGGTAGACGGGACTCGCCATGGCGGGGATGCCGCCCACGGTCTCCGCCTTCATCAGCTTGATGAGCCGCAGCAGAGTGCCCTCGGCGTTGGCGTTCAGGCTGTTGCGCTCGTGCTTGAGCGTGGTGTTGGCGATCTTCCAGCCCTCGCCGCGTCGACCGACGACGTTGCTTTGAGGCACCCGCACGTCGGTGAAGAAGACCTGGTTGAAGGAGTTCTCCCCGAGGGCGCCCGACATCGTCTGCAGAGGCTGGACCTCCAGGCCCGGCGTGTCCATCGGCAGCAGCAGGTAGCTGATGCCCGCGTGCTTCCTCGCATCGGGCTCGGTGCGCACCAGCACGAACATCATCTGGGAGCGGTCCGCCGTGCTCGTCCAGATCTTCTGGCCGTTGATCAGGAAGTCATCGCCGTCCTCACGTGCGGAGGTCTGCAGGCTCGCGAGGTCGCTGCCGGCGCCGGGCTCGGAGTATCCCTGGCACCAGAGCACCTCGGCGCGCATGGTGGGGCCGACCCAGCGCTTCTTCTGCTCCTCGGTGCCGTGCTCGAGCAGGGTCGGGACGAGCATGGAGGGCCCCTGCGCCATCAGGCCCCGGCCGACACCGGCCCGGTTGTACTCCTCGTCCATGATGACTGTCTCGAGCAGATCCGGCTCCGCTCCGAAGCCCCCGTACTCCTCGGGAATCGTCCGTGCCCAGTAGCCGTGTTCGATCTGCAGGCTGAGCCAGCGGATGCGCTCTTCGCGCCCGGTCTCGCTCTGGTCTCGCGCCGGGATCTCGGGCTTGTGCTCCTCCAGGAAGCCGCGCACCTCCCGGCGGAACTCCTCGTAGCGCTCGCCGTACTCGAGATCCATGGATGCTCTCCCTCGGCCCGGCCCTCAGGCCCCCGAGCGTTCGCCGGGCTTCGGGGGATCCGTCGGTCCGCCCGCGAAGCACTGGGCGATGTCCATCCAACTCGTGGCGATCTCCCCCACCACCTCGAGCTTCGTGTCCGCGACGTTGCGCCCCTGGGTGACGACGTGGCAGAAGTCGGTGGCATCGCCCCGGATGCACTCGCTCGAGCTCGGCTCGTTCCACTCCCAGATTGCACCGGAAGGTGCGACCAGGCGCACATGGGGAGGAGCGCCCGGCACGGGGAGGCCGCGATTCACGAAGGTCCAGGCGAAGGTCTTGATGCCGATGACGGCGATGTTCTTGATACGG
>JBDLIK010000143.1:0-7761 GCA_039714895.1 Myxococcota bacterium
GAACTCGTCCAGGCTCAACTCAGTGTAAGATGATCCAACCGCCCCGCTCGCCCTCAAGCCGGTGATGCGCTCTGCTGTCGCATTGAAGGAGACGATCCGCCCCTCGAGATCGAGGGTGTGGGCTACCGCGCCGAATCCGACAAGAGCCATCTCACCTTGGTGGTGGGGTACTCCCATCCGATCAAGATGGCGATTCCGGAGGGGCTCACGGTTCGGGTGGAAGGGAACAATCGGATCCGGGTCGAAGGGGCGAGCCGAGAGCGCGTGGGCCAGTTCGCGGCCGACGTTCGCAGCGTGCGACCCCCCGAGCCCTACAAGGGCAAGGGGATCCGCTATGCGGGCGAGCGGGTCCGTCGGAAGGTCGGAAAGGCGGGTACGGCGTGAGGCGCAAGATCCGGGACCAGAGGCTCGCGAACCGCCAAGCGCGGAAGGCGCGGGTGGCCCGCGGCCTGGTGGTTTCGCGCAGGCCCCGGCTCACGGTCTTCCGCAGTGCGAAGCACATCTACGCACAGATCGTGGATCCCGAGAATGGTCGGACCCTCGCCGGCGTCTCCACCCGCACGCCGACGGTGCGCGGAGGCGTATCGTCCACCGGGGGGGTCGACGCGGCCAAGGCGGTGGGCACGGCCATCGCGGCACGAGCTCGGAGTCAGGGGATCGAGCAGGTCGTCTTCAATCGCAACGGATTCCTCTACCACGGGCGGGTCAAGGCCCTGGCCGAAGCGGCCCGCGAGGCGGGGCTGGAGTTCTGATGCCGTCCTATGCAAGAAGTCGCGAGCGGATCAATCCGAACGACCACGAGCTCGGGGATCGCGTGGTCCACATCAATCGGGTCGCGAAGGTCCAGAAGGGTGGCCGGCGTTTCAGCTTCAGCGCTCTCGTGGTCGTGGGAGACGGAGCGGGGGTCGTGGGGGTCGGGCTCGGCAAGGCTGGAGAGGTGCCCGAGGCGATCCGCAAGGGAATCGAGAAGGCGCGCAAGAGCTTGATCCGCGTCCCCCTGGTGGGCGGGACGCTTCCCCACGAGGTGCTGGGGGTCGCGGGAGCTGGCCGTGTCCTCCTCAAGCCGGCCTCTCCCGGCACGGGGGTGATCGCCGGAGGAGGTGTGCGCGCGGTGGTGGAGTCCGCCGGGGTGCGGGACGTGCTCACCAAGACCCTGGGAACCAACACCCCCCACAACGTCGTTCGCGCGACGCTCATGGCACTGCAATCGCTCCACGATCCCGAGGAGCGCATGGAGGAGCTGCGACGCGCATGAGCGAGCCGCGACGCATCCGCATCACCCAGGTGCGCAGCGCCATCGGCTTCGATCGGCGTCAGCGTGCCACGCTGCGCGGCCTGGGAATCCGACGCCACCAGCAGACGGTGGAGGTTCCGGACACACCCCCGGTACGTGGGATGATCGCCAAGGTGATTCACCTGCTCAGGGTGGAGGAGTAGGAGATGCTCGACCGTCTCTCGCCCAGACCCGGAGCGCGTCACCGGCCGTTGCGCGTGGGCCGGGGTCCCGGCTCGGGTCGCCACAAGACCAGCGGGCGGGGCATGAAGGGGCAGGGCAAGCGCTCGGCGGGTCGCGAGACCCCCGCCTGGTTCGAAGGGGGGCAGATGCCCCTGGTCCGGCGCCTGCCCAAGCGGGGCTTCCACAACCCGTTCCGGAAGAAGGTGCAGATCGTGAACCTGCACACGCTGGCTCCCTTCGGCGACGGTGCGACGATCGACGTGGACGCCCTGGTGGCCCGTGGACTGGTGCGCCCCGGCGTGCCCGTCAAGCTGCTGGGAGACGGCGACGCGCCGAAGAACCTCACCGTCCGGGTCCACCGGGTGAGCCGGGCCGCTCGGGAGCAGCTCGAGCAGGCCGGCGGAAACGTGGAGCTCGTGACTTGATCGGTGGTGTCCAGAACATCGGGCGGGTGCCGGAGCTTCAGCGCCGGATCCTGTTCACCTTTGCGATGCTCGGCGTGTATCGCATCGGCGCCTACGTGGCGACGCCGGGGATCAACCCGGGCGTCATCCGGGACTTCTTCGCCCAGGCGCAGGACACCGTATTCGGCCTGTTCAACCTCTTCTCGGGGGGAGCGCTGGAACAGCTGTCCATCTTCGCCCTCGGGATCATGCCCTACATCAGCGCATCGATCATCTTCCAGCTCCTCACCGTCGTGGTGCCCCAGCTCGAGGCACTTCAGAAGGAGGGGGAGCAGGGCCGCCGCAAGATCACCCAGTACCAGCGCTACGGCACCGTCGTCCTGGCCATCTTCCAGAGCCTGCTCATCGCCACGGCGCTCGAATCCGGGCAGTTCGGAGATGGCGCCGTCCTCGAGCCGGGTTGGGGCTTCCGGCTGATGGTGATGATCACGCTCACCAGCGGGACGGTCTTCCTGATGTGGCTGGGGGAGCAGATCACCGAGCGCGGCATCGGCAACGGCATCTCCCTCATCATCTTCTCGGGCATCATCGTCTCGCTGCCCTCGGCCCTGGGCCAGCTGATCGAGATGCTGCGCACCGAGCAGATCACACTGCTCCGCACGATCTTCCTGATGGTCTTCGTGGTGGTGGTGATCGGGGTGGTGGTCTTCTTCGAGCGGGCTCAGCGGCGGATTCCGATCCAGCACGCGCGGCGGGTCGTGGGGCGAAAGATGGCCCAGGGGGGAATGAGCTACTTCCCGCTTCGGGTCAACACCGCGGGTGTGATCCCGCCGATCTTCGCCTCCTCCCTGCTGATGTTTCCGCTGACCATCGGCCAGTTTACGGACTCGGCGATGATCAATCGCTTCTTCCAGGACTATCTCTACTTCGGGGGTGCCGTCTACAACGTCGTCTACGTCGCGCTCATCGTCTTCTTCTGCTTCTTCTACACCGCCATCGTCATCAACCCCAACGACGTGGCGGAGAACATCAAACGCTCGGGGGGCTACATCCCCGGCATCCGTCCCGGCCGTCGTACGGCCGAGTACATCGACAAGGTGCTCGGCCGACTGACGCTGATCGGGGCGATCTACGTCTCCGCCGTCTGCGTGATGCCGGTGCTGCTCTCCAGCCGCCTCGGCGTGCCCTTCTACTTCGGGGGGACGGCCCTGCTCATCGTCGTCGGCGTCTCCCTGGACACCATCGGGCAGATCGAGGCCCACCTCGTCTCGCGACAGTACGAGGGTTTCGTACGCGGCACCCGGATGCGGGGGAGGCTCGGTCGATGACCGCCCGCAGGCTGCTCTTGCTGGGACCGCCGGGGGCCGGGAAGGGCACCCAGGCCCAGCGGCTGGAGGAGCAGCTCAGGGTGCCCCAGATCTCCACCGGCGAGATGCTGCGGGCGGCGGTGGCAGCCGGGAGCCCGGTGGGCAAGCGCGCCCGCTCCTTCATGGACCGGGGTGAGCTGGTCCCCGACGAGGTGGTGATCGGCGTGGCCGAGGAGCGATTGCGCAAGGCGGATGCCGCCAGAGGCTTCGTTCTCGACGGCTTCCCGCGCACGGCCTCCCAGGCCCGCGCCCTCGACACGCTGCTGGAGGCGCTCGAGACGCCGCTGGAGTGCGTGGTATCGATTCAGGTGGACGAGGACGCCCTCGTGGAGCGTCTCCTCAAGCGGGCAGAGCTCGAGGAGCGTGGCGACGACACCCCGGAGACCATCCGCACCCGAATGCGGGTCTATCGGGAGCGGACCCAGCCGCTCATCGACTACTACCGCGGCCGGGGGATCCTGGCCGAGGTGGATGGGAGCGCCTGCGTGGAAGAGGTGGCGAAGCGGGTCGGGGAGGCGCTGGCAGCCTGATGAGCTACGGTGGGCAGATCCCGATCAAGACCCGGCACGAGCTGGAGCGCATGCGGGTCGCGGCGCGCCACGTGGCCGAGATCCTGTTGGAGGTCCGGGAGCACGCGCGGCCGGGGGTGACGACGGGCGAGCTCGACACGCTGGCGGCCCGTTCCATCGAGCGGCGGGGGGTCGAGTCCTCCTTCCTGGGCTATGGACCTCATGGGCTGCCCCCCTACCCGGCGGTGATGTGCATGTCGGTCAACGAGGAGATCGTGCACGGAATCCCGGGCCCCAGGGAGCTCAAGGACGGTGACATCCTCGGCCTCGATTTTGGGGTGATCTACGAGGGCTATCACGGAGATTCGGCGGTGACGATCCCGATCGGAGAGATTTCGGAGGAGACCCAGCGTCTGCTGGGAGCGACCCGGGAGTCTCTCTACCGGGGCATCGAGCAGATGGTTCCGGGACATCGGCTCTCGGACATCGGTCACGCCGTCCAGACCCGAGCCGAGCAGGGAAAGTTTTCCGTGGTGCGTGAGTTCGTGGGCCACGGAATCGGTCGTACGCTCCACGAGCCGCCGCAGATCCCGAACTTCGGAACGCCTGGCCGAGGGCCCCGGCTGCGGGCTGGGATGGTGTTCGCCATCGAGCCCATGCTGAACGTCGGCTCTCCGGGTGTCCGGATGCTGGACGACGAGTGGACGGCGGTGACCGAGGACGGCTCGCTCTCAGCGCACTTCGAGCACACGATCGTGGTCACCGAGGACAGGCCCGAGATCCTGACCCGGATCTCCGGGTCCCACTAGTGGAGGGGACCCCGTGAAGGTGCGGTCATCGGTCCGGAAGATGTGTGACAAGTGCCGGATCATCCGGCGCCGTGGCGTGGTGCGGGTCATCTGCGAGAACCCGAAGCACAAGCAGCGCCAGGGCTGAGCTGCGGATCGGGGAGGAGGAAGAATGGCTCGAATCGCCGGAGTGGACCTGCCGAGAAACAAGCGCGTGGAGATCGCGCTCACCTACATCTATGGCATCGGGAACTGCTCCGCCAAGCAGATCTGTGAGAAGGCGCAGGTAGAGCCGGAGACGAAGACCGACGACCTCGCCGAAGGAGACGTGATCCGCCTGCGCGAGCTGATCGAGAAGGAGCATCGCGTCGAGGGTGACCTACGACGCGAGAACTCGCAGAACGTGAAGCTGCTGATGGACATCGGCTGCTACCGCGGTCTGCGTCATCGCAGGGGGCTGCCGGTGCGCGGCCAGCGCACCCATACCAACGCGCGCACCCGCAAGGGTCCGCGCAAGACCGTCGCCGGGAAGAAGAAGACGCCGACGAAGAAGTAGAGACAATCATGGTCAAGAAGGGTGGCAAGAAGAAGGTCAAGAAGAACGTGCAGACAGGCGTCGCGCACGTCCAGTCGACCTTCAACAACACGATCATCACGATCACCGACGTATCCGGCGGCACGCTGGCCTGGGCCAGCGCGGGGCAGCACATGAAGGGCTCGCGGAAATCCACGCCCTTTGCCGCACAGCTTGCGGCGGAGGACTGTGCCAAGAAGGCCATGGAGCACGGCGTGCGGACCATCTCGGTGCACGTGAAGGGCCCCGGCGGGGGGCGTGAGTCCGCGCTGCGGGCCTTCCAGGCGGCTGGCCTGCGCGTCTCGATGATCAAGGATGTCACACCCGTCCCCCACAACGGCTGCCGCCCCCCGAAGCGGCGCCGCGTGTAGGAGAACGAGGAGTACGATGGCAAGGTACAACGGACCCGTCTGTCGGCTGTGTCGACGGGAAGGCATGAAGCTCTTCCTCAAGGGGGATCGCTGCTTCAGCGACAAATGCTCCATCGAGCGCCGCAACTATCCGCCGGGTCAGCACGGACAGGGCCGGCCTCGCTTCTCGGACTACGGCGTGCAGCTGCGCGAGAAGCAGAAAGTGCGACGGATGTACGGAATGGTGGAGAAGCAGTTCGCGCGCACCATGAAGCGTGCCGCTCGCCTGCGCGGCCCCACCGGCGAGAACCTGCTCTCCCTGCTCGAGCGGCGGCTCGACAACGTGGTCTTCCGCCTCGGCTTCGCCACCTCTCGGGCTGAGGCCCGGCAGCTGGTGGGCCATGGGCACTTCCTGGTGAACGGCCGGCGAGCGTCCATCCCGTCCATGCTGCTCAAGCCGGGAGCGAAGGTGGTGCTGCGTGAGAAGTCCCGGCAGGTCTCCAGGGTCGCTGGGGCCCTCGAGACCCTGGAGGGCCGGAGCGTCCCCCAGTGGCTCGAAATCGACAAGGACAACTTCGAGGGCACGGTCAAGGCAATGCCCGGCCGAGAGGACATCACGCTGCCCATCCAGGAACAGCTGATCGTCGAGCTCTATTCGGGCTCGCGGTAGTCCTCGGGAGGCGGAGAGCGTCCGCCGCAACGATCACCTAGAGCAGTAGCGAGGTATTGCGATGCAACAGGAACTCGTCGCCAAGAACTGGCGTCAGCTCATCCGGCCCCGCCGGCTGGAGATGGAAGAGGATTCGGCGGGAGTCAACTATGGCCGCTTCTGGTGCGAGCCGCTCGAGCGGGGCTTCGGAACCACGCTGGGCAATTCGCTGCGCCGCGTGTTGCTCTCCTCGCTCCAAGGTGCAGCGATCACGTCGGTCAAGATCAACGGTGTGCTTCACGAGTTCTCGACCGTCCCCGGAGTGCTCGAGGACGTGAGCGACATCGTGCTGAACCTGAAGGATGTGCGGCTTCGCCTGCACTCGGAAGGGCCCAGGCTGCTGCGCCTTCACAAGAAGGGAGCCGGCGAGATCCTGGCCGGCGAGCTGGTCTCGGACGATTCCTCGGTGGAGATCCTGACCCCCGATCTGCATCTGGCCACTCTCTCGGAGGAAGCCGATGTAGAGATGGAGGTGACCGTCGGCACGGGGAAGGGCTACGTGCTCGCGGAGAAGAACAAGACCGAAGAAACTCCCATCGGAACCGTTCCCATCGACTCGATCTTCTCCCCCGTGCGAAAGGTCAACTACACGGTGACCCCAGCGCGGGTCGGCCGCGAGACGGATTTCGACCGGCTGAACCTGGAGGTCTGGACCGACGGGACGGTGGAGCCGGCTGACGCAGTGGCTTATGCGGCGAAGATCCTCAAGGACCAGCTCTCGATCTTCATCAATTTCGAAGAGCCCACCGAGTCCCTGCCGCCCCTGGCCGACGAGCCGGCGCCGCTCAACCCGAACCTCTTCAAGTCCGTGGAGGAGCTGGAGCTATCGGTGCGCTCGGCGAACTGCCTGCAGAATGCGAACATCCGGTACATCGGCGAGCTGGTACAGAAGACCGAGCCCGAGATGCTCAAGACCAAGAACTTCGGGCGGAAGTCGCTGAACGAGATCAAGGAGGTGCTTGCGGGCCTCGACCTCGCCCTGGGCATGTCTCTCGAGAACTACCCCGAGCGGAAGGAGCTCGAGAAGCTCCGGGAGCGCGACTAGTCGGGCGGCGGCCGAAGGCCGCCGCCATCGCGGGTCGTCCCGACGTTGTCCGGGGGCGGCCAGCGGGTCGAGGGGCCAAGGGGTCGAGGAGAGGGATCAGACGGTGCGTCACGCGAAGCGATTGGGGAAGCTCGGCCGGACGAGCGCCCACCGGAAGGCCCTGTTGCGCAATCTGGTGACGGCGCTGCTGGATCACGAGCGCATCCAGACCACCCACGCGAAGGCTCGAGAGCTCAAGCGGGTGGCCGACAAGATGATCACCCTGGGGAAGCGGGGCGACCTTCACGCACGGCGCCTTGCCCTCCGGGTCATCCAGGACAAGGGTGTCACCGCCAAGGTCTTCGGCGATCTGGCCGAGCGCTTCCGGGAGCGGCCGGGTGGCTACACCCGTGTGACCCGGCTGGGACCCCGGCTGGGAGATGCAGCTCCCCTCTCGGTGGTCCAGCTGCTGGAGGGCGAGGCGCCCGGCGCAGGCAAGGAGAGCAAGCCGGCACCCAAGCGGCGCCTCCGGCGCCGCGCCGTTGGCCGACCCCTGGCTGCGCCGCGTCGAGGTCGCCGG
>JBDLIK010000144.1:0-7745 GCA_039714895.1 Myxococcota bacterium
CGAGTCCGCGACTCGTCTCGAGTCTACTCAAGGGGTGACCCCGGGAGCCCGAATCATCCGGATAAGTTGTCTTGACAACATGCTGGGAGCCAGCCATCCTCGGCCCCGGAGGAGTCGTTCGTGCCCGCCGCCCTCAACCCCGCGTCGCCCCTTCCTCTGTACCACCAGCTCGCGGACCTCCTGCTGGAGGGCATCCGGACGGGCGAGTACCGCTCGGGGAGCCGGATCCCCTCGGAGACCGCCCTCGCCCGCCGCTTCCGGATCGGCCGGCCCACCGTGCGCCAGGCGACGGACCAGCTGGTGCGCCGCCGCTGCCTCGAGCGCCGGCGCGGCTCGGGCACCTACGTCGTCGAGCCGCCCGAACGGGTCGACCTCTTCTCCCTGGCCGGCACCCTGGCCTCCTTCGAGCGGGGTGGGGTCCCGGTCAAGAGCTCCCTGGTGCAGCGCACGCGCCGGCTCCAGGTGGAGCCCGACGCCGAGAACCCCTTCTCGGGACGGGAGGCCTGGTTCCTCTCACGGCTGTCCCGGGCCCATGGGGAGCCCGTACTCCTCGAGGACCTCTACCTCGACGTCGACCGCTTCCCCGGGCTCGATCGCCACTCGTTGGCCGGGCGCTCGCTCTCCCGGCTCGTGGACGAGCAGTACCACCTGCGTCCCGAGTCGGCGGACCAGAACTTCCGCGTCGCGCGCGCGGGCGCGCGGCGGGGCAAGCTGCTCGGCTGCTCCCGGCAGGCGCCGATCCTGATGGTGAAGCGCACGCTCCACTTCCCGGGCGCCCGGGACGCGCTCTTCGCGGAGCTCGCCTGCCGCACCGACCGCCTCGTCTTCTCGCAGACCCTCGGAGGTCCCTCCCATGCTTGAGCGCGGCTACTACGGAGACTTCGGGGGCGCCTACATCCCCGAGATCCTGGTCGCCACCTTCGACGAGCTGGTCGACGCCTTCGCTGAGGCCAAGGCCGACCCCGGGTTCTGGCGGGAGTTCGAGACCCTGATGTCGACCTACTCGGGCCGCCCCACCCCGCTCACCTTCGCCCCGAACCTGACGCGCCACTTCGGCGGCGCGCGCATCTTCGTCAAGCGCGAGGACCTGAACCACACCGGCGCCCACAAGGCCAACAACGTGATGGGCCAGGGGCTGCTCGTCCGGCGCATGGGCAAGCGGCGGGTCATCGCCGAGACCGGCGCCGGACAGCACGGCGTCGCCACCGCCACCATGGCCGCGCGCTTCGGCCTCGCGTGCACGGTCTACATGGGCGAGGTGGACGTGCACCGCCAGCGCCCGAACGTCTTCTGGATGGAGCGCCTGGGCGCGGAGGTGGTGGCCGTCACCGAGGGCACCCGGATCCTGAAGGACGCGATCAACGAGGCGTTTCGGGACTGGGTCACGAACATGGACTCCACCCACTACGTGCTCGGCACCGTCTGCGGTCCCCACCCCTTCCCGGAGATGGTCGCCTGGTTCCAGTCCATCATCGGGCAGGAGGCGCGGCGTCAGGTGCTCGAGCAGACCGGGGGCCTCCCGCGCCGGATCTATGCCTGCGTCGGCGGGGGCTCGAACGCCCTGGGCATCTTCAGCGGCTTCCTCGAGGATGCCGGCGTGGAGCTGGTGGGGGTCGAGGCCGGAGGCCGCGGCCTCGAGTCGGGCGAGCACGCCTCGCGACTGGCCTCCTCCGACGCCAGCGTCGGCATCGCCCAGGGCTACAAGACCTACTTCCTGCAGGACGACGACGGCCAGATGCGCGAGACCCACAGCATCGCGGCAGGGCTCGACTACGTGGGCGTCTCACCGATCCTGGCCCACCTGAAGCAGACCGGCCGCGTGCGCTTCGAGGCCGCGACGGACGCCGAGGTGGTGGACGCGATGTCGCTGACCATGCGCAAGGAGGGTCTGATCCCGGCCCTGGAATCGGCCCATGCCTTCGTGCAGGCCTTCAAGGACGCACCGACCCTCTCGCAGGACGACGTCATCGTGATCAACCAGTCGGGACGCGGCGACAAGGACATATTCACCGTCGCCGACGCATTCCAGGACCCGGGCTGGCAACAGTTCATCCGCGAGAAGGCGGCGGAGTACGGCGATGCTTGAGGAAGCCCTGCGCGAGCGCCTCGCCGAGCGCGAGATCCTGCTCATGACCCACATCGTGCTCGGCTACCCGAGCTTCGAGGACTCCCTCGCGCTGGTGGAGTCGATGGTGGAGGCCGGCGTGGACCTGATGGAGCTCCAGATCCCCTTCTCCGAGCCCATCGCCGACGGTCCGGTGATCCTGCACGCGAACCAGTGCTCGCTCCAGGCCGGCGCGCGCGTCGAGCGCTGCCTGCGCTTCGCGGAAGAGGTGACGGGGCGCTTCGACATCCCGTTCCTGGTGATGAGCTACTACAACATCCTCTTCAAGCTCGGCGTCGGCGATTTCGCGAGGACGCTGTCGTCCGCCGGTCTGCGCGGTGCCATCGTTCCGGACCTGCCGCCGGAAGAGGCCGATGAGTACCTCTCGGCCATGGCCGCCGCCGGGCTCGACCCCATCTTCATCTTCTCGCCGAACACGACGGACGCGCGCATGGCCGCGATCGCCGAGCACACAAGGGGCTTCGTATACTGCGTGGCGAGGAAGGGAGTGACCGGCGCCGAGACCGACTTCTCCGCCGCCCTCGACGCCTACCTCGCGCGCTGCCGCGCTGCCACCCCCCTGCCCATCGCCCTCGGCTTCGGCGTGAAGGCGCGATCCGACGTCGACGCCCTGCGCGGCAAGGTCGACATCGCGGTGATCGGCAGCGAGACAATCCGGGTGATGCAGGACCGGGGCGTGGAAGCCGTGCGCGACTTCATCGCGGGGCTCCGGCGGGGAGGCTGAGGACAGTCTATTTTATGACCAAATGGTCGTTTTTGGAGGCACCGGATGATCCCCGACCGCTGGTATCCGATCCTCGAGGCCTCGAAGCTGGGGAGGCGCCCCGTGGGCCTGCAACGGATGGGCGAGCGCCTGGTGCTGTGGCGCGATGGCTCGGGGGCTCCGGTCGTCCTGCCGGGCTTTTGTCCCCACCGCGGCGCCGACCTCGGCCAGGGGCGCGTGCAGGACGGGGAGCTCAGCTGCCCCTGGCACGGCTTCCGCTTCGAGGCCGGCGGACGCTGCACCCGGATGCCCTGCGAGGGCCGCGAAGCACCCATCCCGAAGGCGCTGCATCTCGCACCCTACCCCACCCGCGAGGCGTCCGGCCTGGTCTGGCTCTGGTGGGGCGAAGCACGCGCGGAGCTGCCGGAGATCCCGTTCTTCGACGAGGGTCGCGATCCGCGCGGCACGGCCCAGGCATCCTATGTGCTGCCGTACCACTACTCGCGCATGGTGGAGACGAACCTCGACATCCACCACACGCCCTTCGTCCACGGCAACGTCATCCCGGTGGGGGAGCGGGTGGACGGCTTCGAAGCCAGCCTCCAGGGAGACCGCATCGAGACGCGAGGCGTGCTGCGACGCGAGGGCAAGGCCGAGGGCATGACCTTCCGCGCCGACCTGATCCTGCCCGGCACCGGTCTGATCGAGCTCACTCCGAAGCTGCACATCCTGGTCGTGTCCACGCCGGTGGACGAAGGCCATACCTGGCTCTGGTTCCGTTACCACAGCCGCTACACGAGGCTTCCCGCGCTGCGCCGGCTGCTCTCGTGGCTCTCCGTACAGTCCGAGCTGCGCGTGGTGCAGCGCCAGGACTGGCGCATCTTCCGCAGCATGGCGCCCGGCACCATCGACGACTTCCCCTACCGCTTTGTGCACGCCGATGCGGGCATCGCCTTGTACCGCAAACGCCGTCGCGAGCTGCTCGACGCAGCCGTGCCCCGCAGCACCGGCGTTGCCGCCGCCCGGCTCGCGGTGGGCACGTGACCCACCACGCCGCACCCGAGGTCCGCCGGGCCCAGATCCTCGAGGCCGCCTTCTCCTGCTTCGCGGCGAAGGGGATGGACACGCGCATGGACGACATCGTGCGCGCCTCCGGCCTCTCGAAGGGCGTTCTCTACTTTCACTTCCGCAGCAAGGACGAGATCTTCCTGGCGCTCTTCGAGTCCTACGAGGCGCTGATCCTGGCGGAGTGGGACGCGGCGGACCGGGAGGCGCCCCTCGTCGCCCTGCGCACCCAGGGCGCGACGGCCCTGCGGCGACTGCTCGAGACGCGCAGCCTCCTCGACCTGTGGCTCGAGTTCTTTCGCCATCCCGAAGCCCGCGCGCGCAGGGCCCGCGTCTACGTCGAGGCCCGCCGCCACCTGGCGGCGACGCTGCGCCGCGGCATCGAGGACGGCAGCATCGGCCCCTGCGATCCCGAGGCCCAGGCCACGGCGCTCACGGCCCTCGTCGAGGGCCTGCTGCTCCAGGCCTTCGTCGAGCCCGGCCTCGATCCCCTGCCCGTCTGGACCGCGAGCTTCGAGGCGCTCGAGCGCGGCCTGCGCCCCTGACCCGGTCCCCGCAAGGACGGGTCTGTCACCCGCCGTCAGCCGCTCACGAAGCGCTCGACTCCGCTGACGCCATCCGAGCTGCGGTCGTCGGAGTAGCGGTACTCGGGGTCGACGAGCTCGTTGATCTGGTCCATGACCTCGTCGGTCATCGCCTGGAAGGCCTCGCGGTGGGCGGCGGCTCCGAGCGTGAACGGCCGGAAGGGCTCGGTGACGCGGTGGGCGCGAAGCTCCGGCCCGTCCAGCGCCAGTGGCTTCCCGATCCGGTAGACGATGCGACCTCCCTTGGCGAAGGGGCTGCTGCCGGGATACACGCGGTCGGAGCCGCTGCAACCCACCGGCACAACGTCCACGCCGAGGTGCTGGGCCACCTGCGCCACACCGATGTGGCCGCGAGACAGCCGGATCGAGCGGGTGCCCTGGGGAAACACGAGCAGGTGCTGCCCCAGCTCCAGGGCCCGGCGGTTGAGTCGCATCACCTGGTCGATCATGCGGTCGAAGACGTCGGCGAAGCCGCGCAGGAACCCCTTGATGTCCGCGATGCTCTCCGCGAGTTCCGGCGAAGCCTCGGCCGCCCGGCCGTCCGCCAGGTCGCGGAGTGCCCGGTACTCCGCCGCGGTGGGCGTGCGGCCGGCGAGCTTTCGGAACTGGGTGGTGATGACGTACCCGCGCGAGGGCAGCGGGATGTTGTTCATCGAGTCCATGAAGGCACCCACGAAGGGGTTCTCGTAGTACTTGCCCTTGACCCAGGTTGCCGTGTAGCCGAGACCCCGGCGGTACAGACCGTACTGGAACGGCCAGTAGTTGTACCGGTCCGTGTGGTTCATGGCGAGGATGTAGCTGCGACCCGGCTCCAGGTTCTCGGTCCCCTCCAGCAGGATCCGGGTGCGTCTCGGAAATCCGTAGTCGAGCCGCAGGATCTGGGCCATGAAGAGCTGGCCCCAGGGTATGCGGTGCAGCTCGACGCGTTCGAGGCGGGCGAGATCGATCATGGGGGGAGGGTGCAGAGCATTCCGAGCCTCGTCAATCAGAGCCCTGCCTCAGCCACCCTCGAGGGGCTCCCCGAAGCCCTCTGAATCCTCGACGATCCGGTAGTACTCCCAACGCATGCCCTGGGGATCGAGGGCCCAGACCTTGTTCTGCGTGGCGTAGCAGCAGGTCTGCTCGTCCTCGACCGAGTCCGCCAGGTCGGCCGCCTTGAGCCGGTCGGTGGCCGCACGCACGTCCGCGTCATCGAAAACCTCGACACCCAGGTGGTTCAGGCGCTCGTCGGCATCGGGGTTCTCGAACAGCACGAGCTTGAGCGGCGGCTGCTCGATCGCGAAGTTCGCATAGCCGGGCTTGCGCTTGTTGACCTTGGCGTCGAAGAGCTTCGAGTAGAACTCGATGGCTTCTTCCAGGTTCTCGACGTTGAGGGCGAGCTGTACACGCATGATTTCACTCCTTGGTTGGAAAGCGATGTCGCCGGCGTCGGACGCGACTCCCTGCTTCAGGTCTTGCGGGCGAAGACATGCAGGCTGGTGACAGAAGCGGCGTATTCCTTCGCCTCCTCGGGCGTGATGGCGAGCTGCTTCATCAGGCCCTGAACCGCCGGGTCGTCGAGCGCGATCGCATCGAGGAACGATGCCTCGCGCTCTACGCGCACTTCGGCGAAGCCGGCCTTGCGGATCGTCTCCAGGTACTGCGCGCGCAGGCTCGCACCGCCCACGCAACCGAGGTAGGCGTCGATGCTCTCGACCACCGCCGCGGGTAGCGGCTGCTCCAGGACGATATCGGAGACCATGATCCGGCCGCCCGGTCGCAGCACGCGATACGCCTCTCGATACACGCGCTCCTTCTCGGGCGAGAGGTTGATCACGCAGTTCGACAGGATGACGTCGACGCTCTCGTCCTCGAGCGGAAGCTCCTCGATGTGGCCCTCGCGGAACTCGACGTTGGTCACACCCGTCTTGCGCGCGTTCTCGCGAGCCTTCTCGAGCATCGCGGGCGTCATGTCCACGCCGATGACACGACCCGTCGGTCCGACCTGGCGCGCGGCCAGGAACGAATCCATTCCGGCGCCAGATCCCAGGTCGACCACCGTCTCACCGGGGTGCAGCGCATCGATCGCAGTGGGATTGCCGCAGCCTACGCCCAGGTTCGTGCCTTCGGGCACCGCGGCGAGCTGCTCGTCGTCGTAGCCGACGCGCCGCGCCAGGTCGTTCGCACGCTCGGCATCATCGAACGACTCGACGACGCGGGCATAGCCTTCCTTGACCTGCTCGCGCAGCGCGTCTGCATCCTGGGCTCGACCTCGGGCGCTCATGACCGGACCTCCTCGCCTGCGAAGGCATCGGCGTCGGACACGACGCCCAGATCGACGCGGGTCTTGTAGAGGCGCACCGACGTGTCGTGGGGACGGCGGACCCAGTCGTCGCTCCGGAGCAGTTCCGGGCCGAGCCAGGTGGAAGGAGTCGCGAGGGGCTCGCGCGCGATCGAAGTCATCTGGGTCTCCTTTCGAGGGAGGGGGACGAGTCGGCTAGCAGTCGGTCCCGCTGCCGAGATCGCAGTCCGCGGCAGCGGACGCAGAGCCCTCTACGCCCCGGCAGCAGTTGGCGGTCAGGAAGGCGATCAGCTCGCTCACGGCGGAGAAGTCGGAGCTGTAGATCCTCGACCTCCCCTGGCGCTCGCACCGGATCAGACCGGCGCTTTTGAGCTCCTTCAGGTGGAACGAGAGCGTCGCGGATGGGATGTCGAGGGCGGCACCGATGGCTCCCGCAGGCAGGCCTTCCGGGCCGGCCTGCACGAGCGCTCGGAACACATCCAAACGGGTTTCCTGAGCCAGGGCTGCGAGGGCGCCGATGGCGATTTGCTTTTCCATATCTCCAATGGTATAGAGATATCGATCGTTGTCAACACCCAGGATCGACTCGGGCTCGAACACCCTCCCAACCTATCGTGTTAATTGCTTTTTCTATCCACTCGGATCGCGGACCTGGAACCCGGCCCGCTACATCCTCGTCGTGGGCCTGCTGAGCAGCTGATGGGGATCTTTGAACGCTATCTCACGCTCTGGATCGCGGCCGCGATCGCGGGCGGCATCGCGCTCGGCGCGGTCCTTCCCGGCGCGTTCGGCGTCCTGGCCGACCTCGAGGTCGCCCGCGTCAACGGGGTGGTGGCCGTCCTCATCTGGGTGATGATCTACCCGATGATGGTGAACGTCGACCTGGCGTCGCTTCGCCACATCGGTGATCGCCCGAAGGGCCTCGCCCTCACCGTCGTCGTGAACTGGCTCGTGAAGCCGTTCACGATGGCGGCCCTGGGCCTGCTC
>JBDLIK010000145.1:0-7736 GCA_039714895.1 Myxococcota bacterium
GCCGGCCGCCTCGCGCGGATCGTCGTCGAGCCGGTAGGTCTGTCCCGCGCCGCTGAGCTCACCGATCCACTTCGTGGGCCAGCGCCGCTGGTAGAAGAGCAGCGGGCGATCCGGAAGCGCAGCGCGTTGACCGAGGACGGCCGCGCGCGGCGAGGCCCGGGTGCGGCCGGCGACCCAGGGCAGCAGATCGACCCCGTCGAGCGACTCCGGGACGTCGATCCCCATCAGGGCCAGCAGGGTCGGCATCAGATCCTCGAGCTGGGCGGGGCCGCGCAGGCGCCGACCCCGGGGCAGGCCGGGCCCGGCGATCATCAGCGGGACCCTCACCTGCTCCTCGAAGAGGTGGTGGGCATGGGCCATGTAGCCGTGGTCGCCGAGGCCTTCACCGTGATCGGCCGTGAACACGAGCACCGTGTCGTCGCGCAGGCCGAGACGACCGAGACGATCGAGCAGCGCACCCAGCTGGGCATCGCTGTAGGCCACGTCTCCGCGGTAGCCGCGGATCAGCGCAGCCAGACCCTCGCGGGTCCGGGCCGCCGCGGGCACGGTCTTGCCCTCGAGATCGACCGGCTCGTCCCTCGGTCGCTGATAGCCGGGCGGCGGCACGTAGGGCGAGTGGGGGTCGAAGTAGTGGATCCAGACGAAGAAGGGCCGGTCGCGGTGCGCTTCCAGCCAGTGCAGAGCGGCCCGGGTGGTCTCGCTGCCCCGGTTCCAGAACGGAAAGCGCTCCGTGCCGCGTTCGTGGGAGGCCAGCCGGGTCGGCTCGAAGTGATAGGTGTCGAAGCCGTGATCGAAGCCCCAGCGCGGGGCCAGGATGTAGCTCGAGACGAATGCCGCCGTGGCGAACCCGGCCTCCCTCGCTCGGGCGGCCAGCCAGGGCAGCTGCTCGGCCTCGAAGGGCACGGCGTTGTCGAGCACACCATGATTCCAGGGGTGCAGGCCGCTGAAGAGCGAGACGTGAGCCGGTGCGGTGCTGGGCGTGGGCGTGAAGGCCGCCTCGAAGAGCACGCCGTGCCGCGCCAGCTCGTCCATCGCCGGCGTCGCCACCGACCCCCCGTAGGCGCCGACATGATCGGCTCGCAGCGTGTCCACCGTGACCACGACGACGTGGCGCACCGGCTGGAGGGCACTCGCCCGGGGGCCGCGGTCGCAGGCCGGTCCAGCCGCGACGGCCCAGGAGCAGAGGGTCGATAGGGCCAGGGCGGAAGCCTTCCCGCTCATCTTCGGGGGCCGAGCGGAGGGCGGCGTCTCGACTCGCCATCCGCGGACCCCGCATAGATCGCGTAGGGGCCCCGCTCGATTACCTTCCGGTGCGTGCGCTCCACGAGGGCGTGGAGCGCGTCGTCCGGGTGGACCCCCCGGTACTTCAGGTGCAGCACGAGGTTCTCGGAATCGGCGTTCTCGGCGTAGCGCGCTGCGTACACCGGGCGCATGCGCGCCATCGGGAAGAGCCAGACGAAGGGCGTCGCGGGACGCATGGAGGTGAGGAGATAGCCGGCCGCGAAGCCGTTGTAGACGAGGATGCGCCCCGCCGGTCGCTCGAGCGCGAGGAGGTCCGAGCCGAGCTGCTCGAGGAGCTGGCGGTTGGCGGCCCGGGTGTAGAGCCCCGCGTAGGGGCCCGAGCCGACCCTCGAATCCAGCCGGGAGAGGCGGGCATCCCTGTACACGGCCCGATGCGTCGCGCCGACCAGCACGAGGCCCACGAGGACCAGCGGCGCGAGGCGCAGGAGGCTCCACGGGGCTCGCGGGGGCTCCTCGCCCCCCGCCACCAGGGAGACGAGCAGGAAGCTGGTGACGACGGCCCCCGGGGCGAGCCCGATGGAGGAGTTGACGAATCCGTTGGCGGCCCCCCAGGCACTCAGGGCTCCGAAGGCAACGGAGGGCACCCAGATCAGCATCAGCAGCCGACCATCCCGCCGACCCGGATCGGCCCACCAGATCAGCGGCGCCGAGAGCGCATAGAGGCTCACGAAGGGCATCGTGCTCATGTGCTCCGGGACGGGCTTGAGGCTCCACCAGACCACCAGGGGCCACAGGGCGAAGAGCCAGCGTGCCGGGGCCGGGCGCCAGCGAGCCAGGCCCATCCCCAACGCGATCCAGCCGACGAGGAGCCACGGCTGGCGCACCGACGCCAGGAACTGCGCCATCACGATCCGGAGCTTGCCGAGCCCGCCTCCCGCCGAGGTGGAGTTGACACGCAGAGCCTCGGCGACGTGCTCGGGCCCCAGAGCGAGCAGGAAGGCTCCAGTCACGGTCCCGACGATGACGACGGGGGCGCCGTAGCACAGCAGGGTGCGCGGGCGGCTCGCACTCGGGGAGAGCATCAGGATCCCGAAGAAGAGCAGGACGCCGGCGGCGTAGGGGGGAAACGCCAGGCAGGCCAGGGCGTGGGAGCCGCCCGCCAGGAGCTCGTAGCCGTGGGGATGCGCGCAGTCGCGGGACATCCAGACGAAGTACAGCCCCAGCGACATGAACCCCATGGCGAGCGTGATGTAGGAGAGGGTGGGAATGCACAACGGTACGAAGAGGATTGGCAGCACGCCAGCGGCCGACGCCGCGAGGGCGCCATGACGCCGCCGGAAGCAGAGGAAGACCGTCCAGCCCACGAGCAGCGAGTAGGCGTAGTAGAGGCGCCGGTGGAAGAGAACGATCCCATCCAGGTCTCCGTGCAGGGCGTACCAGACCTTCACGAGGGGATAGGTGAGGAAGGCGGCCGTCTGCTGGAGATCCAGGTAGTCGACGAAGGGGACGTCGCCCAGGACGAACCGGTAGGGCATCGCGAGGTAGAACGCCTCGTCGTCGAAGTCGACGCCGAAGTGGAGCTTGTAGAAGGTGAACCCGAGAGCAGCAACCAGGGACGAGACGGTGGCTGAGGCGACGGCGCGGGCGAGAATGCGCTCTTGTCCGCTTCCGAGCCCGCCCGCAACCATGATGCGCCTGACGCGAATATAATCGAGCCCCACGGGCCCTGCCATCGCGCCGACGCCACGCGGACACGGTCGCACGAGCCCGAGGAGGGGCCTTGAGCAGAAGCCACCCCGAAGCCGGCCGGGTCCACCTGGCGCTGGCGCTGCTGGTGTCGGCGTCGCTCGTGCTGCGGATCCTGCTGGCCCTCGCGGGAGGCCAGGGCTTCTGGCCCGACGAAGCGCGTTTCCACCGCACGGCCTCCTTCGTCTGCGACGCGGTGCAGCAGGGGTTCTCCTGGAGCGGCTTCGGGACCGTGCTCTTCGACCGCTCCTTCACGCACTGGGGCTTCAAGCTGCTCGCGACACCGATCCAGCTGCTCCAGGTCGTGGTGTTCCGGGCCTTCGGGAGCTCCCAGGCCTGCGGCGACATCCTCGCCCGGGAGGCGTGGTTCGCGTCGATCTGCATCCAGCTCGTGTCGGTGTCGCTGATCCCGCTCTGCTACGGGATCGCCCGCCGCTTCGATGCGAGCCGGCGCGAGGCGCTGCTGGCGGCGCTGGTCGTGGCCTGCACCCACTCGCTGCTCTACTGGTCGCGGCATCTCGTGCCCTACGACCTCTCGATGGCCACGGCGCTCTTGGCGCTCTGGCTCGGAGCGCGAAGCAAGCGTCCGAGCGTGCTCGCGCTGTGCGGGCTGCTGCTGACCTTCGCGGTGCTCACCTATCTCGGGTACTGGCTGCTGAGCGCCACGGTCGCGGTGCTGCTGATGGTCTCGACCAGCGTCGTCCAACGCGAGCGATCCGGCGGGATGGCCCGCAGCGCGGTCTCGCGCGGGCTCGCGCTGGCCGTGGGTGGTCTCTCGCTGCTCGTCTTCATCGGGATCGGCAAGCCCGACTTCCTCGAGCATCTGCTGGGCTTCAGCCACCGGCAGACCCAGGGCGACCTGTCGGAGGGCTGGCGTCTGCCCGTGGAGTACCTGTGGCACACGGAGCACCTCCTGCTGCTCGTCTGGATCGCGTGCGTGGCTCTCGCGGCGTGGAGTGTGGCGCGCCGGCGCAGGCGCGCGGCACGCTGCGGGCTCTGGCTGGGCGCGCTCCTGGCGATCTACCTGGGACTGATGCTGGGATCGACGGTGTTCGAGCGCTTCGGAGTCTATGGACGCCTGGCCCGCCAGCTCGCACCGTTCGCGGCGCTGCTCACGGCGAGTGTCGTCAGCGAGCTCCTGCGCCGGCTTCGGCGGCCCTGGAGGCTTCCCATCGAGGGGGCTCTTTGCGCCTTGCTGCTGCTCCAGGCGGGCTTCCACTTCGGGCGCGCTCACTCGGTCCGATTCGACGCCGAGATCCGCGCGGAGCTGACCCGCGAGTTCGGCAAGGTGCAGCCCATCCGGACCGTGGGCGGCCCCCACGCGCGCCCCCCGCGGGTCGCGGGCGCTCGCTACGTCCTGGTCAACTCGGGCTTCATCTGGCCGGCGCTCTCGGTGTTCCCGCCGCCCGAAGGGCGGGTGATCCGCCGCTTCCGGGGCCCCTACGACTTCGCGCCCTACCTGTACGAGAACTTCGACCCCTTCGAGAGGCAGAACATCCGCGCGGAGGGCTGGGTGCGGCTGATCGACCGGGCGCAGGCCCTTCAGCGCTGAGCGGGCGCCTCCTCGACGTAGCCCAGGCGGCGCAGCTGCTCCCTCTCGGCGGGCCCGAGCTCCACCTCGTCCGCCGCCCCGAGCGAGTCGCCGAGCCGACGCAGCCGCTCCGCCCAGGCCTCCAGCTCGGGCGCGTCGCCGCAGGCACCCCTCGAGGAGCGCAGAGGATCACGCTCGAAGGGGTCGCTCACGAGATCGAAGCAGACCTCCTTTTCGCCGCCGACGACCAGCTTCACGCCACCGCGCCGCAGCGCTCGATGCGTGGCGGGTGCCGGGTCGTCCTGCGTGGATCCCAGATCGGTCTCGGCCAGCAGAGCGCGATCCGGAGCGGGCGGCCCGCCGAGGACGTCGCGTCCCATCATGCCGTCCACGGGGGCGAGCCCGGCCGCCGACAGGAGCGTCGGAGCGACGTCGATCAGGCTCACGGGCTCGTCGTGGACGACACCCCCGGGGTGGCCCGGCACCTTCAGGATCCACGGCACCCCGAGCTGCTCCTGATACAGGGCGTGGCCGTGCCCCCAGCGGCCGTGGTCGGCGATCTCGACGCCGTGGTCGGAGACCACGGCCACGATCTGGTCTTCGAAGCCCCCCCGTGCCTCGAGCCAGGCGACCCATTCCCCGAAGGCACGGTCCCACGCGCGGATCCCCCGGTCGTAGGCACGAACCCAGTCCTCCAGCGTACGGAGCTCCGGGGGCTGCCGCGGCATGACCTGCAGCTCCGCGGCCTCGAGCGGTCGGCGCAGGCGCTCCGGAACGGGACCGAGCGGATCCTCCTCCGGCCCCGAGCTTCGGGCGTACGGGGGATGCACGTCCATGTAGTGGAGGTAGAGGAACAGGGGTCGCGGGTCGTCGAGGTCTACCAGCTCTCGCGCGATCTCGTGGACGCGAGCCGCCGGCGCCGGTCCTCGGGTCAGATGGTACTGATCGAATCCTCGCTGCAGGCCATGTCGCCGCACCATCCAGGGATTCGTGACGACTGCGGCGGTGCGGTAGCCGGCCGCCCGAAACGCCTCCGTCAGTGTCGTCAGCCCCGGCCGGAGCTGGGTGATCGACTGGGCGCCCGCCTTGGCGCGCAGTCCGTGGAGCGAGGGGTAGGTGCTGGTCATCAGAGATCCCACCGAGGGGAGCGTCCAGGAAGCCGGCGCGAACACGTTGCGGAAGACCAGGGCGGAGCTGGCGAACCGATCGAGCTCGGGCGAGGTGGGACGCTCGTAGCCGTAGACGCCCAGATGATCCGCCCGCAGCGTGTCGACGAGAAGCAGGAACACGTCGGGCTGGACGTGCTCGGAGCACGACCGGGGCAGCAGGACCCCGGTCGAGAGCACGACCACGCCCGCCATCAGCAGGCGGGGCAGGCTCACCACCGCTCGCCGGGCACCTCGGCAGACGCCGATCGGTCGCCCCGCTGCTTCGCTCCCACCGGGCTCACGATACCGAATCCCGGACGCGCCGGGCCCGGAGCGGGCTCGGCTCGATTTCGGACCACCATCGGGCGGGGTGGGAGCAATGGGGGCCCGTCGAGGCGTGGAAGGAGACCGCTTTCGGCTCGTGGACACTCGGGGAGCACGACGGTAACCCATTGAATCGTAGGGATTTCTGGCGTCGGCCTGCGCTCGAGCTGTGCTCAACGGCCTCCCGGGCTCTCAAGGCCCGAACAGGATGTTCTTGTGGGAGTACGGTCTTGACGATACGGTTAGCCGTATGAAGACCACGGTAGAGATCCCCGACCCTCTCGCCGAGGAGGCCAAGGCCGTGGCCCGGCGCGAGAAGACGACCCTGCGCGCGCTGATCGAGGCGGGCCTGCGCCAGGTGGTACGCGACCGGATGCGCAGGGCGTGCTTTCAGCTCCGCGACGCCAGCTTCGGCGGCCGGGGGCTCCAGCCCGACTTCCGCGATGGCAACTGGCAGCGCATCCGCGAGGCCGCCTACGAGGGCCACGGCAGTTGATCGCCGTCGATACGAACCTCCTCGTCTACGGTCACCGGACCGATTCCGAATGGCACGAGCGGGCCACCGCCTGCATCCGTGAGCTGGCGGAAGCGAGGTCGCCGTGGGCTCTGCCCTGGCCCTGCATCCACGAGTTCCTGGCGATCGCCACCCACCCGAGGATCTGGGATCCCCCGACGCCGACCGAGGCGGCGCTCGATCAGGTCGAAGCTTGGCTCGAGTCGCCGAGTCTGGTCCTCCTCGCCGAGAGCCCGGAGTCCTGGAGGGAACTGCGCGATCAGATCGTGACGGGCCGCATCTCCGGCCCCCGGGTGCACGATGCACGCATTGCGGCGCTGTGCCTCGCCCACGGAATCCGCGAGCTCTGGACCGCGGACCGCGACTTCAGCCGGTTCCCGAGCCTCGCCACCTCGAACCCGCTGGCCGCGTAGCGAAAACCTTGGAACGGCAACGAAATCGGGGCTGCCCAGAAGCTGCGGCAGGCCATGCTCAGCGATCTGTACCTGGCCTCCGGTGACGACGAGCGACTTCCGCCAGGCCTTCGAGGACAGCGTTGGGCCGCATATCGCAAGTGGCTCGGTCTCGATCCCTTTCCCGCGAACGCTCCAGCACCCAGACGGCGCAAGCGACAGCACAAGGTCACGGCCGAAGACCTCGACCTCGGCGGGCCCATCGAGAAGACGCCATCCGGCATTACGAGGTTGGTCTGCGCATCGGAGAGCTGTCTCTCGGGTACGACTTCGACGGCGTGCTGGTGTGGGGCTACATTGACAACCGGCCGTTTCTACGCTGCATGCACGGTTACGGATTGTGTCTCTGGCGGCTCGGCCGCTTCGACGAGGCCGAGCGCATTTTCGACCGGCTGCTCTGGCTCAATCCGTCGGACAGCCAGGGAGTGAGGTTTCTGATCGAGGGCGTCCGGGCTGGAAGATCATGGGAAGAATCCCGAGACGAGTGATGACGTGTGCGAGGAAACAATGGACCTGAAGACCTTGAAAGACATGCCTCCTTGGGACTGGCCGAAAGGCGCCAGCAAGATGTTCCTGGGGATTCTCCGTGGTGACGAGGCCGATGAATCCGATCGCCTCCTCGTCGCGGAGCTGGCCGGCGATTTCACCGTGATCAACGACGAGCTGGTCGATGTCTTGCTATCCATCGTACGCAGTGGCGAGGCGCCAGAGAAGCTGCGCGCCAAGGCGGCGATCTCTCTCGGGCCCGTCCTCGAGCATGCGGACACGGACGGGTTCGA
>JBDLIK010000146.1:0-7731 GCA_039714895.1 Myxococcota bacterium
CGGTGATGGTGAGCGTGTTCCAGAAGCCGCGGTCGATGCCGTGGCGCAGCATCAGGTGCATCTGCTCGTAGCTCGGATAGCCGGGGGTGACGAGCAGGTTGCGGTCGGCGGTGATCAGCTCGTGACCCTCGCCCTGCAGCCGTTCCTGCCAGGCTCGCACGGCGTCGGGCCGGGTGGCGCTGCGGGGGGAGAGGTAGCGGCCGTTGGCCCCGAAGCCTCCATGGAGGCGGTAGCCCGCGGCCAGGTGGGGGGCCGCGTAGTCGTGCTCCCGAAGGAGCTCGGCTTCGCTGTAGACGAGCTGGGGCACGGATCCTCCGCCGGGGGGCGCACCCGAAGGTACATCGCCTGGACCGAATCGCCCGAAGCGTCCCTCGCCGCACCCTCTGGGTTCGTCTAGCCTGTGGCGCGTTTCCGACCCCCGCGTGCGAGGAGTTCATGGCCGCCAGCAAGGCGCAGGTTCCGGCCCCGGAGCTGATCGAGGTGCGCTCGGAGGAGGGCTTCGACGTGCCGCGCCTGGCGGACTACCTGCGCGGGCGGATTCCGGGAAGCGAGCTCGCCCTCCGCGTTCGCCAGTTCGCCGGGGGACACGCGAACCTGACGTACCGGCTGCGCTTCGGAGAAGGCAAGGGCGCCGTCGAGTACGTGCTGCGCCGGCCGCCCCTGGGCCCGGTGGCGCCGGGCTCCCACGACATGAGCCGGGAGCATCGGGCGCTCTCGAAGCTCTGGAAGGTGTTTCCTCTGGCACCCCGCTCCTTTCTCTTCTGCGACGATCTGGAGGTGGTGGGCGCACCCTTCTTCGTGATGGAGCGCCGGCACGGGGTGGTGGTGCGCGGCGCCATCCCTCCGGAGTTCGGGGGCGGCGAGGATCCGGTCGCCAACCGGAAGCTCTCCGAGGTGGTGATTCGCACCCTGGTGGAGTTCCACGCCGCGGATCCCCGGCGGGCGGGCCTCGAGACCCTGGGCCGGCCCGAGGGCTTCCTGCGCCGACAGGTGGAGGGCTGGGCCGCCCGGTTCGAGAGGGCGCGCACGAGCGACGACCCGGTGGCCGAGGAGCTGGCGCGCTGGCTGCTCGACAACCTTCCCGACTCGCCGCAGCCGACCCTGCTCCACAACGACTGGCGGCTGGACAACATGGCGGTGTCTCCGGAGGATCCCGGCCGCTGCGTAGCGGTCTACGACTGGGACATGTGCACGCGCGGCGACCCCCTGGCGGACCTCGGCACCGTTCTCTCCGTGTGGCATGACCCCGACGAGGCGCCGGGGTTCCCGAGTGCCATGCCCGTGCAGGTGCCGGGCTTCTTCGGCCGCAGCGAGGCCGCCCGGCTCTACGGCGAGGAGAGTGGGCGCGATCTCTCGGCCCTCGGCTACTACGTCGTATTCGGGACCTTCAAGATGGCGGTGGTTCTTCAGCAGATCTTCTTCCGCTTCCACCAGGGCCAGACCCAGGACTCGCGCTTCGCCGGCATGGGTGAGGGGGCCCGCACCCTGTTCCAGCTCGCCGCCGCCCGGCGCTGAGGGAGGGGCCGCTGGGGGTGGCGACGGCTGTGGCTCCGGGCCACCTTGGAGGCGATGACAGCCAGGAGGGTGCCGTGGGACGAGCCCTGATCCTTGCGCTTCTGGCCCTCGCGCTTCTGGTCCTCGGTCTGGTGGGATGCAATGCGCAGCGGACGCTGTGGCAGCTCGGCCTCGGCAGCTTTACCACCGATCTCGAGGTCGCCGGCGTGGTGCCCCGGGCCAGCTGGCTGGACGCCAGGCTCGAGGGCCATGGCCTCGAGATCCGCACCTTCGTGCCCGACGATGCCATCTGTCGCCACGTCCTCGAGCCTGGTATCGCCATCGACTACGTGGAGCGGGGGATCGGCGGACGCTTCGTGCGCGACGACGAGGCCTGCGACGCCGTGGGGATCGGCTCACCCATCATCAATCGAGCCCGGCGAGGTCGCGCGACCTCGGGACGGGGCACGCCCATCCCGCGGGAGCAGGCGACGTTCCAGATTCTCTTCGAAGACGAAGAGGTGATCCTGGCCCGCGGTCGCTTCCCGCTCGCGAGCACCATCGGCTGGACGGGTGGCAGTGACAGCGTGGCGGTGTTTCCGAACAACGAGACGTGTCGTATTCCGCTCCAGCGGGGCGTCGCTTCGATGGAGTACCGCGGCTCGGGCCGCACGACGCTCTCCCTGGTCTCGAGCAACGGACTCTGTCCCTTCCTCGGACTCATCCAGCCTCCAGGGACTCCGGCGCCCGCCCGCTAGACTCCGCGCGCCATGCCCCCCGAACGGCTGCTCACCCGACCGTTCCTGCTCTGCTTCCTCGCGAACCTGATCCAGGGAATCGCCTTCAACCTGTTCCTGCACTTCCCGGGCTTCCTGAAGGATCTCGGCGCCGGCGAGGTGGAGATCGGGTTGGTCACCAGCGTCGCCTTCGTGGCCTCGATCCTGGTGCGGCCCTGGCTGGGCCGCACCATGGATGCCCGGGGGCGCCGCCCGGTGATCCTGGTGGGAACGGTCCTCAATGTGGCGGCGTGCTGCCTCTACCTCACGGTGCACCACATCGGGCCATGGGTGTACGCGATCCGCGTCTTCCACGGGCTTGCCGAGGCGATGCTCTTCGCCTCGCTGTTCACCTACGCCGCGGACTGCGTTCCGGCCTCCCGCCGCACCGAGGGCCTGGCGCTCTTCGGCGTTTCCGGAATGTTGCCGATCTCCCTCGGCGGGATCCTCGGAGACTATCTGCTGGTGGAGTCCGACTACGCCGCGCTCTTCGCGACCGCGGCGGGCTTCGCCGCGGTCTCCCTGGTGCTGGCGCTTCCTCTGCGCGACGCGCCCCGGACCAGCGCCGAGGCTGAGGCGACCCGTCCATTCTCGGAGGTCGCTTTTCAGCGGGACCTGGTGCCTCTCTGGATGGTGGGTTCGGTCTTTTCCATCGCGCTGGCCGGCGTGTTCATCTTCATCAAGCCCTTCGTGATGGATACCGGCTACGGGACCGTGGGGCTCTTCTTCACCAGCTACACCGCAGTGGCCCTCGTGCTACGGGTCTTCTTCGGCTGGCTGCCCGACCGCGTGGGCCCCAAACGGCTGTTGTTTCCGGCTCTGGTGCTGCTGGCCCTGGGGTTCGTGCTGCTGGCGCTGGCCGAGAACGCCCGCGATGTCGTCCTCGCCGGGCTCTTCTGCGGGGCCGGCCACGGCATGACGTTCCCGATTCTCTTCGGGATGGTGGTGACCCGGGCCCGGGATGCCGAGCGCGGCGCGGCCATGTCGATCTTCACGGCACTGTTCGATGCGGGAGCGCTGGTGGGAGGCCCGCTCTTCGGACTGATCCATGGCGTCGAGCTGACCCTGGGCGGAGCGGGCGTGGTGACGGGCTACAGCCTCGTCTATGGCAGCGCGGCGCTGATCCTGCTGGCGGGAACCGTGGGCTTCGCGCTGCTCGATCGCAGCCGCTCCACCGTGTAGACTCGAAGACAGGAGGCCAAGATGGCGGATGGCCATGAGTTCCACGCGGATCGCACGGGGATCCTCACCTTCGCGGCAGCGCTCGGGGAGACGAACCGCATCTACTACGATGAGGCCTACGCCGAGGGGACGGGGCTCGGCGGTGTGATCGCGCCGCCGACCTTCACGGCATCGGCCTCCCACTGGAACCCCAGCGGGGGGCTGCGGGGGGTCCGCCGAATCCCTGCTCCGCCCCCGACCCCGGAGGGTGAGGGGAAGCCGGCGGCAGCGCCTCGCGCTGGCGGTGGTACCGCGCGGCTGCTCCACGGAGAGCAGCGCTTCGAGTATCACAAGCCCGTGCGCCCGGGCATGCGGCTCACGGTGAAGGGCCGGCCCGGGAAGACCTGGGAGAAGGCCGGTCGTCGCGGAGGCAAGCTGCGCTTCGCGGAGAGCATCAGTGAGTATCGCGATGCGGACGGCGAGCTCGTGGTCACGGCGACGGGGGTCAGCATCATCACCGAGAAAGCCGTCGAGAGCTGAGGAGCATGCCATGTCGAATCCGAAGCTTGCGTTCGAGGACCTGTCGGTGGCGAAGGAGCACCAAGCCGTGCTCGTGGAGGACCTGTCGCGGACCCAGATCGTGCAGTACGCAGGAGCGTCGGGAGACTTCAATCCCATCCACCACGACGAGGTGTTCGCAAAGAACGCGGGCTACCCCTCGGTGTTCGCCCACGGCATGCTCACCATGGGCCTGACCGGAACGCTGCTCACGGAGTGGCTGGGGGATGGGGTGCTGCGCTCGTTCGGTGTGCGCTTCGTGCGTCAGGTCTGGCCGGGAGACACCCTGACGGGGAAGGCCACCGTTCGGCGGCTCGAGCCGGGAGAGACCGAAGGAATCGTGGAGATCGAGATCGTCACCTCGAACCAGAAGGGCGAGCCCGTGGTGACCGGGCAGGCGACCGCCGCGCTCCCCCACCGGCGCTGAGCCCCGCACCGGTCCGGCATGCGTCGCCTGGGGCTTCTTGCGCTGGGCCTGCTCGCCTGCGCGGGGCGGCCGCTCGGCGCATCGGATCTCGTCACCGCGCATCCGGGCCTCGACCGCGCGGAGGCGCGTGCCCTGGTGAGGACGATGCCCTACCTGCTGCCCGCAGCCGGGCAGATCACCTGGTTCAGCTGTCGACACGAAACCTCGCTTCCGGTCCTGGTGTCGGCGGCGGGGGAGCTCCAGGCCCATGAGGAGGCTGCCCTCGAGACCGCCCTCGCGACCCTCGAGCGCTCCGTCGAGGGGCTCCGCTTCCTGCGGGTTCCGCCCGACGAGGCCACCGTGGGGGTCGAGTTCGTGGAGGGCCTGGTGGCACGTGAGGAAGGCGACGACCAGGCGAACACGATTACGGATTGTCGGGTGACGGGCACGCCGCTCGGGATGGGCGATCCGCTTCCGGCGCGAATCGAACGGGCCAGCATGCGCATCGGACGCGGCGGCCGCTTGGATGCGCTGGGGCGCGAGTGGGCGCTCACCCCCGAGGAGCTCACGGGGGTGGTGATTCACGAGGTCGTGCACGCGCTGGGGCTGCAGGGCCATGGCAGCGGGGGTCTCCTCTCGCGGGATCTCTCCGAGCTCGCCCGGACGGGGAGGGCTGCCCGGGCCGGGCAGACCCTCGAAGACCCGGCCCTGGCCGGGCTCTATACACTCCCGAGCGGCACGGTGCTGGGGCGCGCCGCGGTCTCGCCGGCACGGACGCAGCTCGTGGACCGTCTGGCCCGGCTGGCCGCGGAAGGGGAGGTGGGGGGTCCCTTCATCCGCGTGGGCGACGC
This sequence comes from Myxococcota bacterium, assembly GCA_039714895.1. GTDB lineage: Bacteria > Myxococcota_A > UBA9160 > UBA9160 > DASRUS01 > JBDLIK01. Next base: position 5,247 of record JBDLIK010000146.1, read on the forward strand.
CAGTGCCCGAATCTTCTGGACCGATGCCCGGGGTCGGGACTACGGCCTGCAGATTCGCCAGCTGAAGGAACTGCTCCGGGAGCCCGCTGAGCTCGTGATCCTCCCCGAGGCGCGCACCCGCCGAGCGCTCCCGCGCTCGAACGACCTGCCGTGGCCCTGAGAACCCTTCACCGGAGAGTGGGATCCATCCGCTGGGCGCGGGCGCGCAGGCCGCGGGCTGCGTCGTCGTCGCCGAGTGCGGTCAGAACGAAGCTCAGCCGGAACAGCGCCTCGGCCGCTTCGGGGTCGAGGGCGATGGCCCGATCCAGCGCGGCGCGCGCCCGGTCCAGGGGCGGATCCGGCAGCTTGAACAGCGCCCATCCCAGGTCGCTGTGGTAGGTGGGCTCTTCGGGCCAGAGAGAGATGCAGGGCTCGAGCAGGGGGACGGCCTCGGCGAAGCGCCCTGCCCGCAGCAGCACCGCGGCCTTGCGGTAGAGGATCTCCGCTCGAGCCAGGCGGTCGGCCTCATCGCTGCCGCGTGGGTCCCGGGAGGCGTCGTACTCGCGGCGCAGCCCGGCGTCGGTGAGGACTGCGTGGGCCCGGGAGATCCGCGAGAAGACCTCGTTGGCCTTCTCCTTGAGATCGCGGAGTCCCAGACGCACGACCGCATCGGGATGCAGACGCTTGGCGGCCTTGCGGTAGGCGGTGCGGATCTCCGCCTGGGCGGCACTGGGCGGAACCCCCAGCAGTTCGTAGTGGTCCCGCTCTGTGAGCCCTTCGTGGAGCTGCTCGATCACTCCGCGCAAGGCCTCCGCTTCCCCTTCCTCGTCGCGGGGAACCTCGGACCGGCCGGAACCGGTGCCCTCCGTGCGGGAGCGGGACGGCTCCGGCGCCAGGACGATCTCGATCGAGAAGGTCTCCTCTTCGCTCTGGGGCGCCACGGTGGCGTCCGCGTAGTCGATCAAGCCCAGTCGGTCCAACAGCCAGGCCGTCGCCAGGGCCCGGGGGGTGCCCCCAGCGTGCAGGCACTGCGCGAGGCTCTGGCTTCCATCCAGCATGGCGATCATGCGCTCGACGCCCTCGCAGCTGCGCAGACGAGGGAGGACGCCCGCCATCCTCTCCGAGGCGCTGGCACGTCGTGGGGCCTGCTCGTCGAGGCTCGCGACGAGCCGCTCCGCACTCCAGTGGCTTTCGATCCCCTCCTGCAGCAGGGGGAGGAGGTCGAGGCCGGCGGCTCCATCACCGTTCGCTTCCGAGGGCAGGAGCTCCGATTCGAGCTCTGGCCAGGCAAAGACCTCGAGCAGGCAGCGTCGCAGATGTTCGTGCACGCCGTGCAGCAGCTCGAGCGGCGCTAGCAGGCGCAGCTCGAGCACCGCCCCGAGCTCTCCGCCAGCCCTCCGCAAGTGGCGCGCCAGTCGGCTCTCCTGCTCGGCGCCGAGACGTCCGGTCTCCCGCAGGAAGCACCCGAGGGCTTCGCTGGGCCGGCTGGACTGTGCGCGCACCGGCAGCCCGTCCACCCAATCGATGCGCTTCTCCACCCCGTCGCGACGCAGAATCAGTGTGCCGCGGAAGCCGCGCCGACTCAGGTCGAGGAGCAGGTCGGGAAGGTCCGCAGCCTCCATGCGGTCTCCTGGCTGGGTCCGCGCCTAGACGGGTCGGCGCGTCGTCTCGGCGATCTGAAAGGCGGCGGCGATGGCTGCCGGAAGGTCCTTGCGCATCACCAGGTGCGGCTGCTCGAGCCCGGCCACCGCCGGCTCGGAGAGCGGCGAGACCCCGGTGAGCAGCGTCTCGGCGCCCCACGAGGCGATGGCCTCGATGGCGCGCTCCAGGGCGAGCGCGCCGAAGCCGTCATCGACCAGGGTGCCGGTGAGGTCGAGGACGACCACCGAGACTTCGCCGGCGCCCGGATCCTGGCCGATCAGCTCGATGGCGCGGAGGGTCTCGTCTGCGCCCGAGAAGGGGATCACCATCACGGGCCCCCAGACGTGGACGGCCGGCGAGTCGGGATCGAAGACCGTGGCGGATCCCGCCTCCGGCTCCGGGGCCGGCGCGGGGGGGCTGGTGCTGGAGCGCAGGCGGTCGAAGGGAAGCCGGGCCAGGAGACGGTGGGCGCGACAGTCCTCGCTCTCGATCCAGCTCGCGGCCTCCCGCGCCTCGAAGCCACAGGCAGGACCCCCTCTTCCGGCGCAGGTCGTCTCCACCGCCAGGATGTCGACGCCGAACAGACCGGAGAGCCATCCCGAGGTGTAGCCGGCCGAGGCCGGGCAGCCGATCTCCCCGCCGACGCCTTCCTCGGCGCTGTACGACTCCCGAGCCTCGGGCCAGCTCCCCTGCACCTCGATGCCGTCCTCGCCCGGAGCGACGGGGCGCCGCGTGAAACGCATGGCGATCCGGGAGGCGGTGGGGTGCGTGGGGAGGGCTCCCAGGGAGCCTTCCAGAGCGACCACCCGGGTGGCGTCCCGCAGCCCGTGCACGAACCCCAGCTGCAGCAGGGCCGTCGCTGCGT
>JBDLIK010000147.1:0-7680 GCA_039714895.1 Myxococcota bacterium
CGCGAGCCGCCCCGTTGCGAATGCAGGTCTCAGCGCACCCCCAGCACGGGCATCGCGACGGCATAGGTGAAGAGCGTGATCAGGGCGATGCCGATGGCGTTGAGCCAGAAGCCGGCCCGCACCATGTCCGGGATGCGCACGACCCCGGAGCCGAAGATCACCGCGTTCGGTGGTGTCGCGACGGGGAGCATGAAGGCGCAGCTCGCCGAGATGGCCGCCGGCACCACGAGCAGCAGCGGATCGAAGCCCAGACCTGGCGCCACGCTGGCCAAAACTGGAACGAGAGCCGCCGTGGTTGCCGTGTTGCTGGTGAGCTCGGTCAGCAGGATGATGGCTGCCACCACCGCGAGCACGACGATCCACGACGGGACGTCTGCGAAGACACTCACCTGGCTCCCGATCAGCTCGGCGACCCCGTTCTGCTGGATCGCCGCAGCCAGGCTCAGGCCGCCGCCGAACAGGATCAGGATGCCCCAGGGCAGCTTCACGGCCGTGTCCCAGTCGAGGGCGAAGGTGCCCGCTCGCCGGTCGACGGGCGCCACGAAGAGCAGCAGCGCCGCGAGCATCGCGATGCCTGCGTCGGTGAGACCCGCCAGGGGGCGGATCCCCGCGACCTCGATCCCGCTGAGCAGCGGCCGGGTGATCCAGAGCCCCGAGGTCAGCAGGAAGACGCCGAGCACGATGCGCTCGCCGCGGCTCATGGGCCCGAGATCTCGCAGCGCGCGGCCCACGAGCGCCGAGCCCCCCTCGATGCGGGAAAGCTTCACGGGATGGAGCACGCGGGTGAGCAGCAGCCAGACGATCGGCAGGAAGACCACGACCAGGGGCAGGGCGAGTGCCATCCAGCGGACGAAGCTGATCTCCCGGCCCAGATGGGAGTGTACGTACGAGAGCAGGAACAGGTTGGGCGGTGTCCCGATGGGCGTTGCGATCCCTCCGATGGACGCCGCGTAGGCGATGCCGAGCAACAGCGCAACTGCAAAGCTCCGGATCGGCGAGCCGGGTGAGCCAAGGGAATCCGCTGGATCGCCGGGCGCCGCGCGCTGCGCCACGAGCTCGACGACGCTGAGCGCGACCGGCAGCATCATGATCGCCGTGGCGGTGTTCGAGACCCACATGCTGAGCCCCGCACTCACCGCCATGAAGGCACCGATCACGTTGACGGGTCTGTCGCCGGCGACGCGCAGGGCAGCCAGAGCGACGCGGCGGTGGAGGCCCCAGCGCTCCATGGCCAGAGCGAGCAGGAAGCCCCCCATGAAGAGAAAGATGAGCTCGTGGGCGTACGGGGCTGCGGCCGCCTTCATCGAGGCGGCGCGGAGCAGGGGCAGGAGCACCAGGGGGAGCAGCGCCGTCGCGTAGATGGGGATCGCCTCGGTGAACCACCACGCAGCCATCCACACGGCCACGCCCGCCGTGGCGCGGCCCGCGTGGCCGAAGTCGACGGGCGCGCCGTCTACGCTCGGGTACGCGTGTGGCAAGAGCAGATAGACGAGCACTGCCAGCACGGGGCCGGCTGCGAGACCGAGCTGCTGGACGCGCCCCCAGCTCCGCTCGGACTGTCGCATGATGGCGTCGACCGCATCGCGCTGGGAAACGAGCTCCTCCGGGACGAACCATGTACTGGAAGTCCGGCTCCGCCGCGAGCCAAGGAACCGACGCGGGTCGGCCCCGGGATGGGGCCCATCGCACAGATCTCGTTCGGAGGGACCCCCGACCCCCCAAGCCCACGCCGCCAGCAGGTGCCCGATCCCCCCACTCGACCCGGGGCGCGGGAACAGGGAAAATTCGGGGTTCCAAAATGACCCAGTTTGGAGGTATAAGGCCCTTCGCGGAGTCCAGCACTCCGGGAGGGAACGCCATGGCCGAGGCACTGCGAAGGGTCCTGAGAAGGGTCGTGACGGCCGTCGTCCTGCTCGGGGCGTCCCCGGCGTTCGCCCAGGAGGGTGAGGTCGTGGGCGACGCCCTCGACAGCGGGGACACCGCCTGGATCCTGGTCTCTACAGCCCTGGTCCTGTTCATGACCATCCCAGGGCTGGCGCTGTTCTACGGCGGTCTGGTGCGGGTCAAGAACGTGCTCTCGGTGCTGATGCAGTGCCTCGCCCTCACTGCGGCCATCACCATCGTCTGGACGGTGTGCGGCTACAGCCTCGCCTTCGACACCACCGGCATGGCCGCCGGGACGACCAACCTGCACTCCTTCATCGGGAGCTTCCAGAAGGTCTTCATGAGCGGGGTGGATGGCGGCGTTCTCGCGGGCTCGATCCCCGAGATCCTCTTCTTCGTATTCCAGATGACCTTCGCCATCATCACGCCGGCGCTGATCGTCGGGGCCTTCGCCGAGCGCATGAAGTTCTCGGCCATGTTGATCTTCTCGCTGGTGTGGCTGCTGGTCGTCTACGTGCCCATCTGTCACATGACCTGGGGCGGCGAGGGGTCGTTCTTCGGCGACATGGGCGTCTTCGACTTCGCCGGCGGCATCGTCGTGCACATCACGGCGGGCATCGGAGCGCTGGTGGCGTGCATCGTGATCGGTCCGCGTCACGGCTACCGCACGACTCCCATGCCTCCGCACAACATGACCATGACGGCCACGGGCACGGCGATGTTGTGGGTCGGCTGGTTCGGGTTCAACGGCGGCAGCGCGCTGGCCGCCGACGGCGGGGCCTCCATGGCGATCGTCGTCACCCAGCTCTCGGCCGCCACGGCGGCCTTCACCTGGATGAGCATCGAGTGGATCAAGAACGGCAAGCCGAGCGTGCTGGGACTCGCCACGGGCGCCATCGCGGGCCTGGCGGCGGTGACGCCCGCCTCGGGGTTCATCGGCCCGGTGGGCGGCCTCGCCATCGGCCTCGCCTCCGGGACGGTGTGCTGGTATGTCTCCACCGCCGTGAAGATGAGGCTGGGCTACGACGACTCCCTGGACGTCTTCGGCGTCCACGGCGTCGGCGGCTTCCTGGGTACCGTATTGGCGGGCGTGTTCGCCGCCGAGGTCTTCCAGGGCAACCAGGGCGATCTCGCCATCGGCAGCCAGGTCGGGACCCAGCTCTTCGCTGCCGTCGTCGCGGTGGTGTACACGGCGGTCGCCTCCTTCGCGATCCTCAAGGGGGTGGATGCTCTGGTGGGTCTGCGCGTGGCCGAGGAGGAGGAGACCCAGGGCCTCGACACGGTGCTCCACGCCGAGGTCGGCTACGACCTCTAGGCAGGAGGTCTGCGACATGAGAATGATCGAAGCGATCATCAAGCCCTTCAAGCTCGACGAGGTGCGTGATGCCCTGCACGAGCTGGGGGTCACCGGGCTCACCGTGAGCGAGGTGAAGGGGTTCGGGCGCCAGAAGGGGCACACCGAGATCTACCGCGGCGCCGAGTACGTGGTGGACTTCCAGCCGAAGACCAAGATCGAGGTGGCGGTGAAGGATGAGCTGGCGAACGCCGCCGTGGACGCCATCGCCCAGGCCGCCAACACCGACAAGATCGGCGACGGCAAGATCTTCGTCCGGGAGCTCCTGGACGCCATCCGCATCCGCACGGGCGAGCGCGGAGAAGACGCGGTCTGATTGCGGTGAAAGAGAAATCTGGGGTGAGCGAGGGGAATCGAACCCCCGACCTCCAAGGCCACAACCTGGCGCTCTAACCAACTGAGCTACGCCCACCACTTGGGGTCAGGCAGGCGAACCTACGCGCAGGGGGGCGGGGTGTCAACGATCCGGCCGCGGCCGCCGGCCTCGGGGTGCCCGGGCTCCGCCTCGGGAAGGGCCCGCGCGCCCGCAACGGGGACTACATCCGCGCCGCCGATCCTCCGAAAAGGGGGGGATGCGGTTCACTCTGTTCGCGCTCCCGCCGCTGCTGTCCGCCGCCGTGTCGCTAGGGCTCCTCTGGGTTGCCCGGGGGGGGTGGACTGCGCTGCGCACGCCGCTCTCTATCGTGCTCGGAGGCCTCGCCATCTGGTCCCTGGGCTCGGCCTTCGAGATCCTGCTCCTCGATCCGGAGGCGCAGCTTCGGGCGACCCAGTTCTCGTACCTGGGCATCGTGAGCGTGACCCCCGCTCTCGCAGTGGCCGCCGCGCGAGCCACTGGACGCGCCCGCTGGCTGAGTCCGAGACGGCTGGCGCTGCTCGCCATCGTCCCGGCCATGACCCTCGGGCTCGCCCTCACGAACGAGGTCCACGGCCTCATCTGGAGCGAGATCCGTGTGGACACGGCGGGGCCGTTTCCCGCCCTCGCCTTCAGCCATGGCCCGTGGTTCTGGGTACATTGGAGCTACTCCAACGTCTGCCTGGTGGCCGCGTCGGTGATGCTCATCCAGCGCTACCTGCGCTTCTGGGAGGAGCAGCGCGGCCTCGCCCTCGCGGCGCTCTGTGGGATCAGCGCCCCCTGGCTCGCGAACCTCGTCTACCTGGCGGGCTGGAGCCCGGTGCCCCACCTCGACCTCACGCCCTTCGCGTTCACCGTGACCGGCCTGGTGCTCGCCTGGATCTTCCAGCGCCACGGGGCCTTCGAGCTCGTGCCGGTCGCCCGCAGGGCGGTGATCGAGTCGATGGCCGACGGCGTGCTCGTGGTGGACGCAGCCGGGCACCTGCTGGATGCAAACCTCGCTGCCCGCAGGCTCCTCGAGCTTCCCGAGGACGCGCAGCCCGGAGAGGCTCTCGAGCGCGTGCTGGTCGCCCACCCCCAGATCGCCCGGGAGCTTGCCGAGGGTGAGGTGGGCCGCCGCGAGATCTCGCGGATGGAGGGAGGAGAGCGTCGGACCTGGGAGCTGGTGCTCTCCACGGTGCGGGACCGCGCCGGCCGGGTCTGGGGACGGGTGGCGCTGATCCGCGACATCACCCGGCAGGTGGTCCACGACCAGGCGCTCCAGGAGAGCGAGGCACGCAAGGCGGCGATCCTCGACGCCAGCCTCGACATGGTGATCGGCGTCGACGTCGAGGGGCGGATCGTGGAGTTCAATCCCGCGGCGGTGGCCGCCTTCGGCTACGCGCGCAAGGACACCATCGGGCGACCCCTGATGAAGCTGGTGATCCCGCCCGCCCTGCGCGGCCGGTTCCGCAGCGGCTTCTCGAGCTATCTCGAGAACGCCCAGCCCCGTCTGCTGGGGCGCCGGGTCGAGCTCGCGGCCATGCGCGCCGACGGCAGCGAGTTTCCCGTGGAGGTTGCCGTGGTGGAGTCGAAGATCGGGGGCCAACCGGTCTTCACCGCCTTCCTGCGCGATCTCTCGGACCGTAAGCAGGCGGAAGAGGAGCGTCGAACGCTCGAGACCCAGATGCGCGAGACGCAGAAGCTCGAGAGTCTCGGGGTCCTCGCCGGCGGGATCGCCCACGACTTCAACAACCTGCTGACGGCCGTGCTCGGCAACGCCGCCCTGGCTCGGACGGAGATCTCGGAAGACTCGGAAGCCCAGGCCACGCTCCAGCAGATCGAGACCGCCGCCCAGCGCGCCGCCGACCTCTGCACGCAGATGCTCGCATACTCCGGACGGGGCCGGCTGGCGGTTCAGCGCGTCGATCTCTCGGCCCTCGTCGAGGAGATGGCCCACCTGCTCAAAGCTTCCATCTCGAAGCCCGTGCACCTCTCCCTCGACCTCACCCCCGGGCTCCCCTCCATCGAAGGAGACCCCACCCAGCTGCGTCAGGTGGCCATGAACCTGATCACCAATGCTTCGGACGCGATCGGCGAGGACAGCGGAGCGATCACCGTGCGCACGGGCTCCACTCAGACCGACCGCGCCTACCTCGTGGCACACCAGTGGGGGGAGGACCTCTGCGAGGGCGACTACGTGTTCCTCGAGGTGAAAGACTCGGGCTGCGGGATGGACGAGGCCACCCGTCACAAGATCTTCGAGCCCTTCTTCACCACGAAGTTCACCGGGCGAGGGCTCGGCATGGCCGCCGTGCTCGGCATCGTCCGGAGTCATCGGGGCGCCATCCACGTTTCGAGCGAGCCGGGCCAGGGGTCGATCTTCCGCGTCGTGCTGCCCGCGACCGAGGAGGCCGACGAGGGGGTCGAGGCGTCCCAGGGCGCCACCAGGCAGCAGCGCGTGGGCACCATCCTGCTGGTGGACGATGAGGCGATCGTCCGCAAGGTCGTGGCCCGGATGCTCGAGCGCTCGGGCTACGAGGTGGTGGTCGCCGCCACCGGTGGCGAGGGAATGGAGTACTTCTCGGCGCGCAGCTCTGAGTTCGCTGCGGTGGTCCTCGACCTCACCATGCCGGACATCGGGGGCGAGGAAGTCCTCGCCCGCATCCGCCGCAGCCACCCCACGGTGCCCATCGTGCTGATGAGCGGCTACACCCGAGAGGACCTCGGTACGCGCTTCGAAGGAAAGGAGCGCGTTGCCTTCCTCCACAAGCCCTTCCGCGCCCCCGAGCTGCTCCACGCCATCGACGACGCCTGGAGATCCGCGCCCAGGACCGCCGACCCGGAGCCCGATCCCGCCCCGGGGTCGTGAGCTACCCTCCCGCCGCGCCCCGGTAGCTCAGTTGGATAGAGCAGCTGCCTTCTAAGCAGCGGGTCGGGGGTTCGATTCCTCCCCGGGGCGCCAGGGAAGCGCCTGCGATCGCTCAGCTTTCGGAACGCCCTTGAGCATCGCCTTCCCTCTCTCCTCTCTCATTGACAGCCAGATGACAGCCACGGGACGCCGGGGCGGGACAGATGTGCACCCCCCGAGCTTCCAGGGAGCGACTGGAGCTATCTCGTTTCCGTGGACGGCTACTCGCTTGCGCCCGACGCGGGTTTCCTCACCACGCAGCTCGGCGTGCACACGCGGAACGCGTCATGTGGCCGAGAACGCCGATGGATTGGAGGTCGGTCACGATTATAATAGCGCCGCCCGCAGAGGCGCAGCCGCTGCCCGCCGAACGGCCTGCATACCCGGGTGCGAGTTCGGTGACTGTGGAGCCGGTGGTTCGCACAGTGGTTCAAACTACGAAGCCCAGCTCACCCCACCGTCGCCAAGTCTCCGCTGGCCCAGCGTCGAAGGTCGTCGATGCTGGCTGCCAGGGCGTGGTTCGGATCCAGCTGGTAGAGGTTGCGGCAGGATCGCCCGGCTCGAAACGCTCGGACCACTGTCCGAGGCACCGAGAGAAGACCGAGCAGCACGATGATTGTGCGGTCTACCCAGAAGAAGACGTAGCGACCACACCCACCGCTCCCCAGCTCCCAGGCCGCGTTCTCGACCTCTCCACGCAGGCTCAGGTCGTATCCGCTGATCAGGTGGTTCAGGTCGTGGAGGGTGAGGGAGCGGCGAATCAGGAACAGCGGGAAGACCGGCACCCGGCGGCCGCCGATCGGATAGCGGTACCAGGGATCGTCGAACCAGGCATCCGGCGGGTCGTCGGCCTGCCGCACGCCCTGCTCCACGAGGTAGGCCAGGAGTGCCTCACGTGCGGTGATGGGCTCCCCCTCACGGTCACTCACCACAGCGTACCCGATCCGGGAGCGCAGACCCGAGCGTTCAACCGTCGATGGAAGTGGCTCGCCCGTGGCGCCGTGCGCGCATCTCGTCTGGGGCCAGGCCTCGGTGTGACCTGGCCCTGCCAATCGACCTTCCTGCTACTCAACGGTCGCCGTCGCCTCTAGCCCGCATTACTCATGAAACCCTCTGCTGCGGACGCAGATCGCACCGGATCTTCGCGACCTCCTCCCTCCGGCCGCCTCGACGTACCTTCAGGTACGTCTTCGGCGACCT
>JBDLIK010000148.1:0-7671 GCA_039714895.1 Myxococcota bacterium
GGCCGCCTGCCACGTGGCCCGGACCCAGTGCCGGCGTGCGGAGCGGCGCCTGGTCGCGCTGGACCGCGCCGAACCCGTGGACCGGGTCGCCCTCGGCTACCTGAACCGGCTCTCAGACCTTCTCTTCGTTCTCGCCCGGCTGGAGAACGCCCGCGCCGATCAGCCGGACCTGGAGTGGCTCGGCCGCCAGGGCTGAGACGGGGGGCGGCGCCGGGGCTGCTCCGATGTAGACCGGACTGCGTTCCATGCGCATCCGCAGCCAGGTGCCGATGGCGAAGCCCATCAGCAGGGAGATCAGCAGAGCGAGCAGAAACGAGCGGATCCACCTCACGGTGTTCTCCTCACGCGAAGGGGTCCCGGGCCAGGTCCCGCCGACTGCGACGGAAGCGCTTCTCGAGCCGGCGCTGCAGGGGGTCACGGCCACCCGGGCGCGGTGCGTCCGCGTCGTGGTGCACCAGCCCCTCGAAGAAGCGCACGAGGCCCACCAGGTCCGAGAGCCGGATGGACTCGGCGGCAATGCGCCCGCGTTCGCTCATGTTGTGATAGTTCCCCAGCGGCAGGCACATGGCTGCGCAGCGATAGCCGTAGAGCTGATAGGCCGTCGATTCGCAGGTGCCTCCGTCCATGAGCTTGCGCTGCCAGCGGAAGCCTCCTCGTCTCGAGGCTGCCAGGCGCTGGCCCACCCCGGCGATCCAGCGCGTGAGTCCGTCGTCGAAGACGCTGGTGCGATCGCCGACCCGCAGGATGGGACCCCCGCCCTGGGGTGCGTCCCTCAGCGCCTTGCTGGCCTCGATGGCCACCAGGCGCGCCTGGAGCGGGAGACGTCGGGCCCGCGCCACCGAGAGCGCGCCCACGAAGCCCACCTCTTCCGCCCGGGTGAAGAGTCCACGCACGTCCACCTTCCGGGCCGGGTCCAGCCGGTCCACCGTCTGGAGCAGCGCCAGGATCGCGGCCAGGCCGGCCAGGTCGTCCGCGGCGCGCGTCACCAGCAGATCCGGATTGCGGGCGGATCGCCGAAAGGGCGGCAGGTCCCACATCCCGAAGGCACCGACCGACACGGGCCGGCGGGCCTCGAGTCGGGTGAAGAGCTCCCCGCTCTCCCGCTCGCGTCGGACGGAGATCACCCGCGCCAGCCGCTCTCCCTGCTCCAGGAAGAAGCGGACGCGAGCCCCGGGGAAGAAGGAGGGCCGGACGCCGCCCAGGAAGAGCGCCTCCACACCGAAGCCCCCGGGTTGCTTCCGACAGCGCAGGGCGCGGAAGCCGGGGTGGTCCATGTGGGCGGCCAGTACCAGCGGGGCCCGGCTCGGTCGGACCCCCCGACGTCGCAGCTCGAGGTTGCCGTCGGGATCCTCGCGGAGGGCGAGCTGGGGCTGCGCCGCCGCGAACTCTCGGACCCAGGCAATCACCGCTCCCTCGCGGTAGGGGGCGGTCGGGCAGGAGAGGGTGCGCGCGGCCAGACGCAGCACCCGGGCGGGATGCACCGAGCTCAGCATCCCTCGGGCTTCCGCAGCGCGTCCTCGATCTCGCGGCCCAGGGACAGGATGCGGGCGAAGCTCGACACCTCCGGCTCGCCGCCGAGCCGATCGGAGACCGACGCTTCCCTACCCAGGCACTCCAGGCCGTGGCTTCCGTAGCGGGCGAGCAGCGCCTGGCGCACCGCCACCTCGCAGCCGCGCCTGCGTCGCCGCGCCAGCTCGCCACTGCGCTCCAGGAACTCGCGGTGGGCTTCGAGGGCATCCAGGATCTCGTCGATGCCGGTGGCGTCCCGCGCCGAAGCGAGCAGCACCGGAGGTCTCCAGTCCCCCGAGCGGACGCCGAGACCGAGGCCGGCTTGCAGCTCGGTGGCGCTGCGTTCGGCCGACGGCCCTCGGTCGGCCTTGTTCACCACGAACACGTCGGGATGCTCGAGGATGCCGGCCTTCATGAACTGGAGCGTGTCTCCAGCACCGGGCTGGGCAACGTAGACGACCGTGTCGACGAGGGCGGCCACCTCCGTCTCGGACTGACCCACTCCGACGGTCTCCACGAACACCCGATCGAAGACCGCCGCCAGGATGGTGACGCTGGCCCGGGTGGCGTCCGCCAGGCCGCCGAGCCTCTCCCGGGCGGCCATGGAGCGGAAGAAGACCCCGGGGTCCCCCGCCCCGGAGCGCACCCGCACCCGATCGCCCAGCAGCGCACCCCCGGAGAGCTGGCTCGAGGGGTCGACGGCGACGATGCCGACGCTGGTGCCCCGGGTGCGCAAGCGCCGCACCAGCGCATCGAGGAGCGTCGACTTGCCCGCGCCCGGCGAGCCGGTGAGCCCGACTCTTGGCGCGCCCGGGCCCCGGCCGCCCCGCTCGAGGGCATCGAGCAGAAGCAAGGCTGCCTCCCGGCGTTCCGGGCGACGGTCGTCGACGAGGTTGAGGGCGTCGGGAACGGCGCTGCGCTCGCCTGCGAGCAGACGCCCGGCCAGGTCAGCCAACGGCGTCGGCCTCGATGAGGTCCACGATCTCCCCGTAGATGCGCGAGAGGTCGAAGTCCTTCGGCGTGTAGACGCCCCGCACCCCGGCCGCGCGCAGCTGCTCCGCGTCGTCGTCCGGGATGATGCCGCCCACCACGACCGGAGTTCCCTCGAGGCCCACCTTGCGCAGTCCGTCGAGCACGTCGAGGACCAGCACGCAGTGGGAGCCCGACAGGATCGAGAGGCCGATCACGTGCACCCCCTCGTCGTGGGCCGACTGGACGATCTCGTCCGGGGTGAGACGGATTCCCTCGTACACCACCTCGAAGCCCGCGTCCCGACCCCGCACGGCGATCTGCTCGGCCCCGTTGCTGTGGCCGTCGAGGCCCGGCTTGCCCACCAGGATCCTGGGGGGTCGGCCCAGGCGCTCGCCGAGGGCGAGCACCCGTTCCCGCAGGGCCTGGAGCCCGGGAAGCTCCTCCTGGGCCGAGCGCGCCACGACTCCGGTGGGCGCGCGGTACTCGCCGAAGAGCTCGCGCAGCGTGTCCGCCCACTCCCCGGTGGTGACCCCGGCGTGGGCGGCGCGAATCGAGGCGGGCATCACGTTGTCGCCGGCGGCGAGCCCGTCGCGCAGATTGCGCAGGGCGTCCTGGACCTCCCGGCCGTTGCGACGGCGTCGGAAGGCCAGCAGGCGCTCGATCTGCCCGTGCTCGGCGGATTCGTCCACCTGGAGGATGGATCGGGCGCCCTCGAGGAGCGGCGAGGGCTCGCACTCGGTGAAGAGGTTCACCCCCACCACCGAAAGCTCCCCGGACTCGATGGCGCGGACCCGCGCGGTGTGGGACTCCACCAGCCGCTGTTTCATGTAGGCGTTCTCGACCGCGGCGATGGCGCCCCCCATGGCGAGCACGCGTTCGAGCTCCTCGCGGGCGGCCTGCTGGAGCTCCTGCGTCCGGGACTCCACCACGTGGGAGCCGTCGAAGAGATCCTCGTACTCGAGCAGGTCGGTCTCGTAGGCCAGGATCTGCTGGATGCGCAGGGACCACTGCTGGTCCCAGGGCCGGGGCAGCCCCAGCGCCTCGTTCCAGGCGGGCAGCTGGAGCGCCCGGCAGCGCGCCTTCTTGGAGAAGGTGACTCCGAGCGCCTCGAGGACGATCCGGATCACGTTGTTCTCGGGCTGTGCCTCGGTGAGCCCGAGGCTGTTCACCTGGACGCCATAGCGGAAGCGCCGGAGCTTCGGATCCTGGACGCCGTAGCGCTCCCGGGTGAGCTCGTCCCAGAGCTCGGCCATGGCCCGGCCCTTGCAAATCTCCTCCACGAAGCGGATGCCGGAGTTGAGGAAGAAGGAGATGCGACCCACCACCCGGGGCAGGGCATCGGCGGGGAGGTCGTCTCGAGCGCGGACGGCGTCGAGCACGGCCAGGGCGTTGGCCAGCGCGAAGGCGATCTCCTGCGCCGGCGTGGCCCCGGCCTCCTGGAGGTGATAGGAGCAGACGTTGATCGGGTTCCAGCGTGGCACCGCCTCCACGCTGAAGGCCACCATGTCGCTGATGAGACGCAGGGAGGGCTCGGGAGGGAAGACGTAGGTCCCCCGGGAGAGGTACTCCTTCACGATGTCGTTCTGGGTGGTGCCCTGGAGCTTCTCGGGAGCCACGCCCTGGCGCTCGGCCACCGCCACGTAGAGGGCCAGCAGCCAGGCCGCGGTGGCGTTGATGGTCATGGAGGTGTTCATCCGGTCGAGGGGGATGCCCTCGAACAGGGTCTGCATGTCCTCCACGTGGCCGATGGGAACGCCCACCTTGCCGACCTCGCCCCGGGCCAGCGGGTGGTCCGCGTCGTAGCCGGTCTGGGTGGGGAGATCGAAGGCCACCGACAGGCCGGTCTGACCCTTGGCGAGGTTGCTGCGGTAGAGCTCGTTGCTGGCGCGGGCGGAGGTGTGGCCCGAATAGGTCCGAAAGACCCAGGGTCGGTCTCGCTCGCGACTCACGATGGTCTCCCCCGGGCCGGCCTGGCCGCGCGCGCCCAAGTGCCCGAGAACCCTAACGAAAGGAGAGGATGGCGGCAAACAGCCGGCGCAGGGAAAACCTTCTCCGGACGGGGACTCACGGGCGGGGTTGCCGAAACGAGCTCCACCGACGCTGGCCGGTCGCCTTCGAGCCCCTATTCTTGAGGGGAACGCCCGAGGACCTCCAGATGAGTGCTGCCCCGGCACCGACTCCCCCGCTCGATCTCGAGGACGAGATCCGGCGCCTGAAGGAGGAGCAGAACGCGCTGCTCCTCGCCCATTACTACCAGGAGTCGGAGATCCAGGACCTGGCCGACGTGGTGGGCGACTCCCTGGCCCTCGCCCGGGCCGCCGAGCGTGCGGACCGCGACGTGATCGTCTTCTGCGGGGTCCACTTCATGGCGGAGACCGCCGCCATCCTGAACCCCGAGCGTCGCGTCGTGGTCCCGGACCTGGCGGCGGGCTGCTCCCTGGCCGACGGCTGCCCAGCCCCCGAGTTTCGCGCCTTCGTCGAGTCGCATCCCGGCGCCGCGGTGGTGAGCTACATCAACTGCTCCGCCGAGGTGAAGGCCCTCTCCGACGTCATCTGCACCTCCTCGAACGCCGTGGAGATCGTGCGGCACTTCGAGGGGCGCCCGGTGATCTTCGCACCGGACCGCCACCTCGGGCGCTGGGTCGCGAAGCAGGCGGATCGTCCGGATCTGATCCTCTGGGAAGGCAGCTGCATCGTGCACGAGCAATTCAGCGCCAAGGCCCTCGTCAAGCTTCGCGTGAAGCATCCGGATGCCGAGGTGCTCGCTCATCCCGAGTGCGACGAGGCGGTGCTCGCCCAGGCCGACTTCATCGGCTCGACGGCGAAGATCATCGCCCGCTCCGTGGAGTCCCCGGCGAGGACGCTCGTCATCGCCACCGAGGACGGCGTCTTCCACCAGATCCGGCAGAAGGTGCCCGAGAAGACCCTGCTGCAGGCCCCGGGCCTCGACGAGAGCTGCGCGTGCAACCGCTGCCCCTACATGCGCCTCAACACCCTCGAGAAGCTCGCCGCCTGCCTGCGGGATCTCGAGCCCCAGGTCACCGTGCCCGAGGAGATCCGTCAGCGCGCCCTGCGCCCCCTCGAGCGGATGCTCGAGCTCTCCAGCTAGTTCGGCGCGTCGTAGTATCGCGCTCCGGTCACGTGGGCTCCGATGGGGCGCGCATAGATGGTTCGCAGGGTGTTTCGATCCCGCTCCCCGATGCCCCCGCCCATGTCCCCGCCGCCGCCATACATGACCCTCACCCCGACACGTTCGCCAGCTCGGCCTCGCTGAAGCCGTAGGCCTCCCGATACTCCGGATCCTTGCGGGCGATCAGCTTCGCGTAGTTCACCATCACCTGGCACTGCTTGTAGGTGGCGTCGTCCTGCATCTTGCCGTCGATCATCACCACGCCGGTGCCGTCCCCCATCTCCTCGATGACGCGCCGGGCCCAGCGTACTTCGTCCACCTCGGGGCTGAAGACCCGCCGGGCGATCTCGATCTGGGCCGGGTGCAGCGACCAGGCGCCCACGCAGCCCAGCAGGAAGGAGGCCCGGAACTGGTCTTCGCAGGCCAGCGTGTCCTTGATGTCGCCGAAGGGTCCGTAGTAGGGGAGGCAGCCGTTCGCCGTGCAGGCGTCCACCATGCGGGCCAGGGTGTAGTGCCAGGGGTCCTGCTGGGCGGTGATGCGCGGTGCGTCGGGGTTCTCGGGGTCGGGGTCCGTGCGCACCAGATAGCCCGGGTGTCCGCCCCCCACCCGGGTGGTCTTCATGCGCCTGGAGGCGGCGAGGTCGGCGGGGCCGAAGGAGAGGCCCTGCATGCGCGGGCTGGCGCCCAGGATCGCCTCGACGTTCACCACGCCCAAGTGGGTCTCGAGGATGGCGTGGAGCTGCAGGGGCTTCTTGAGCCCCGCCTTCGCCTCGAGCTGGGCCACCAGACGATCCACGTAGTGGATGTCCCAGGGCCCTTCCACCTTGGGGATCATGATGACGTCGAGCCGGTCGCCGATCTCGGCAACCAGCCGGATCAGGTCGTCGAGGGCCCACGGACTGTCCAGGCTGTTCACCCGGGTCCAGAGCTGGCAGTCGCCGAGGTCCACGTCCCGGGCGACCTTGATGAATCCTTCGCGCGCCTCGACCTTGCGGTCGGACGGGATCGCGTCCTCCAGGTTGCCGAGGAGCACGTCGCACTTCTTCACCAGGTCCGGAACCTTCGAGGTCATCTTCGGGTTGCTGGCGTCGAGGAAGTGGATCATCCGGGACGGCCGCACGGGGATCTCCCGCAGGGGCTCGGGAGCTCCGAGGGCGAGGGACTGGAAGAAGTGCTTCGCCGGACGCATGGATTCTACTCCTCGTAGAGTTTCACGACCTCGACCGCGCCCTCGGGAGCGGTCTGGGTGCAGAGATCGCAGAGCACGCACTCGTCGAGGTTGGCTTCCAGGATCTCGGTTCCCTGCTCGCGGGCCACGAAGATGCCCACCGGACAGACCTCCTCGAGCTTCCTGGCGAGCACCGGGTCCGTGCGGGCCTCGGGGGAGAGTCGAACGTCGATGAAGAGGCCCGGCATCAGCGAGCCTCCGCGAGGCGCTGTTGCAGGAGCTGGGGGATCTCCTCGATGCGCTCGGCCACCGAGATTCCCGACGCCTCCATGCGCTCGATCTTCTCCGCCGTGGTGTCCTCTCTGCCCTCGACGATGGTGCCGGCGTGGCCGAAGCGCATTCCCTTCATCTCGTCCATGAAGCGACCCGCCATGAAGGCCACGATGGGAAGCTGGCAGTCGTGCTCGCGCACCCACTCGGCGAGCTCCGCCTCCATGCGACCGCCCGGCTCCGAATAGATGGCGATGGCCCGGGTGTCCGGATCGGCCGCGTACAGCGGCATCAGCTCGGCGTAGGTGGAGCCGACGATGGCGTCGCCTCCGATGGAGACGCAGGTGGACTGGCCGAGCCCCGCGGCCGAGAGCGTGCTCGCGATCTCCGTGGTCATGCCTCCCGAGCGCGACATCACCCCGATGGGCCCCGGGCGGTAGGCCTGGCGGGTGTTGGCGGCGGGTCCTCCGATGCCCCCCATCTTGGCCTCCCCCGGCGAGATGATCCCCAGACAGTTGGGACCGATGATGCGGGCGTCCCGCAGCCGGGCGAGCTCCACCATCTGGGCCACCTCGCGGCGTGGGATGTTCTCGGTCACCACCACGATCAGCCGGATCCCGTT